>JAIRLA010000144.1 GCA_031259795.1 Azoarcus sp. | reverse complement strand
GAAGACTTCCGGGGAGCGGCGCGCAGTCTTCCTGGCGCCGCCGGCTTGCGGTCAGCGGCGCTACGCGCCGGATGGAACGAACGGGATTGCCACGTCGATGCGCTCCTCGCAATGACGAGGTGGGGGGGACTTCGCAATGACGAGGTGGGGGGACTTTCGCAATGACGAAGCGGGGGGACTTTCGCAGGGGGGACTTTCGCAGTGACGAAGCGGGGGGCTTCGCAGTGACGAGGCGGGGAGGCCCTCGCAATGCCGAATTCTTCCGATGAATTCCCCTCATCCGCTCGCGGGGGCCGGAATTCCGCCGATCCGTCCCGATCCAGATGGTATCCGCCCGGGCCGCGCCGGGGATGCTCGCGCCCGGCGCGCTGGACGTGATTTTTCCTCACTCCACCGGCAGCGCCGTTTTATCCACCACCCGCCGCAGCACGAAGCTCGTGTGTACGCCGGATACTCCGGCGATGCGGGTGATGCGTTGCAATAGCAATTCCTGGTAAGCATCCATGTCGGCGACCACGATCTTGAGTTGGTAGTCGGCGGACTGGCCGGTAATCAGCAGGCATTCGAGCACTTCGTCGATGTGGCTGATTTCGGCTTCGAAGTGGGCGAAGCGTTCCGGGGTGTGGGCGTCCATCGAGATATGGAGCAGCGCCGTCAGCGACAGGCCGAGACGGCGGGCGTCGAGGAGCGCGCGATAGCCGGTGATGAGCCCCGATTCTTCCAGCGCGCGCACCCGGCGCAGGCAAGCCGAGGGCGAAAGGCTCACGTGTTCGGCGAGGTCCTGGTTGCTGATCCGGCCTTCCCGTTGCAGCAGATCGAGGATGCGGCGGTCGTAGCGGTCGAGTTGCATGGCGCGTTCCGTGGCGGTCACGACAAATTGTTTCGTTGAATTCGTTGTGCGCGAAATAGTATTTCGTTTTTGGGGCGAAGCGCTCAAATATTGAAATTATTTGCCGCGCATTGCCGCGTAATATGGCGGACAGTCTGCCGCGATGCTTCGTTGGCCGGCGGTTCCGCGCTTTCCGCGCCAACCCGTGTCGAAAAGGATTTCCTGCCATGATGCTCTCCAATCCCGCCGTCAAATACAAGCCATTCATGCCGGTCCGTCTTGCCGACCGGCAATGGCCCGACCGGATCATCACCCAGGCGCCCGTGTGGATGAGCACGGATTTGCGCGATGGCAATCAGGCGCTGTTCGAGCCGATGGATGTGGAACGCAAGATGCGCATGTTCCGCGCCTTGTGCGCCATCGGTTTCAAGGAAATCGAGGTCGGTTTTCCCGCCGCTTCGCAGACCGAATTCGATTTCGTGCGTTATCTCATCGAGGGCGATCACATTCCGCCCGATGTCACCATCGAGGTGCTCACCCAGGCGCGCGACGAGATCATCGTCCGCAGCATGGAGGCGCTCAGGGGGGCGCGGCGCGCCATCATCCATGTCTATAACGCGACTTCGCCCACATTCCGCGAAGTGGTGTTCGATATGACGCCGGAGGAAATCATCAACCTCGCCGTCACGGCGACCGGACGTATCCGCCAACTGGCCGGGGATATGGCCGATACCGAGATCGTGCTCGAATACAGCCCGGAGACTTTTTCCGCCACCGAACTGGAATTCGCGCGCGAAGTGTGCGATGCCGTCACCGCGGCGTGGGAGGCGACCCCTTGCAACAAGCTCATCCTCAACCTGCCGGCCACTGTCGAACTCGCCACGCCCAACCACTATGCCGACCAGATCGAATGGATGCATCGCAATCTCGCGCGCCGCGATAGTGTCGTGCTGTCGCTGCATCCCCACAACGACCGCGGCACGGGCGTCGCCGCCGCCGAACTGGGCCTCATGGCGGGAGCCGACCGCATCGAGGGCTGTCTGTTCGGCAACGGCGAGCGCACCGGCAATGTCGATCTCGTCACTCTCGCGCTCAATCTGTATACCCAGGGCGTGCAGCCCGGTCTCGATTTTTCGGACATCGGCGCCGTGGCGCGTATTTTCGAGCAATGCACGGGCATGCCGGTTCATCCTCGCCATCCCTATGCGGGCGATCTCGTTTTCACCGCTTTTTCCGGCTCGCACCAGGACGCGATCAAGAAAGGTTTCGCGGCGCAGCGTCCCGACGCGCCATGGGCGTTGCCTTACCTGACCATCGACCCCGCCGACATCGGGCGCGGCTACGATTCGGTGATCCGGGTCAACAGCCAGTCGGGCAAGGGTGGTATCGCCTGGCTGTTGCAGACGCGTTACGGCATCGCCATGCCCCGCCGCCTGCTGGTGGAGTTTTCGCGCGAAGTGCAGCATGTGACCGAAACCAGCGGCGAAATGAGCGCCGAAGCCATCTGGCGGCTCCTGTCCCGCATCTATTTCGAGCCGCAAACGCCGTTGCGCTATATCGAACATCATCTGCACGAGCAGGGCAGCGCCCAGGGCATCGAGCTTGTTGTCGAACTCGACGGCCATCGCCAGGCGCTCTCCGGACAGGGCAACGGCCCCATCGACGCCGCCGTGCATGCCTTGCGCGCAGCGGGGATCGTCGTACAGGTGCGCAGTTTCGAGGAACAGTCGATTTTCGCCAGCCGCGACGGGGGCGAGGCGCGCGCCTGCGCGTTCCTGGAACTCGCGGGCGCGGCGGGCGGCGGCGGGCGCTACGGTATCGGCATCGACGGGAATATCGTCACCGCCTCGATCCGCGCGCTGGTGAGCGGCGTCAACCGGCTGGGCGCGCGGGATGGACGGGAGACGGATGGCAATATCGATATATGAGCAGATGCCCCGATCCGGCGCCCATGTCGCCCGGATTCCTCCCGCCCGGCGGGGCATGGGTATCCACACTCCGAAACAGCGGCGCTCTCGCGCCGGATGGAACGAACTGGATTGCCACGTCGCTGCGCTCCTCGCAATGACGAGTTCTTCCGATGAACTCCCCTCCCCCGCTTGGCGGGCGAGAGGGTGGCCGCAGGCCGGGAGAGGGCTTCGTTCCATACGGAGCGAAGCGACGCTGATTTCTTTGCGGTGGGGAGTGGACAGCGGCTCCTTCTTTCCTCCCCCTTTTTAATTAGCGGCGCTGCGCGCCGGATGGTTGGAAACCCTCTCCCGCCCTTCGGGCGCCCTCCCCCGCAAGCCATAGGCATCTACACACTGTATTTCCCCTGTTAATGTTGATACAAAATGCCTGCTCGCTGTTTTGCGTCCATACTACCTCTCGCGCTGTTTTAAGCAAATATTGTGCCAATTAATTGTATCTCCCAAGAAAATCGGATAAAAACGCCACA
>JAIRLA010000135.1 GCA_031259795.1 Azoarcus sp. | reverse complement strand
CTGACGCCATATCGGGGCATTCCGCCATCCGGCCATTTCTTGCGCGGCTCGATGAGCAGGCTGGTTCTGCGCAGGAAGGTCACGGCATTCTTGACCAGTTCCGTATTCACGCTTGTGGGCAACGGAGGCAATGTCGGGGCGGTAACCAGACTCGGATCGCCATCAAGTGCATTGACCAGGAAATTCATGTGCTGTCCAAACGGCAGGCGCACGTAGTCCTGCATTTGTTGCTGCTCGTCCCGCCTCAACGTGGTGAGACGCTCTGCCCGATCCCAGAACGCTTCGCCCAGGGTCGCCGCCGTGAGTTGCCATTTGCTGCCTTGTTTGGCGATCGGCGCGGGCGCTTCAAGCGAAAGCAGGGCGATGGTTTTCTCGACACGCCCTTTGCTGAGATTGACCCGCCCCAGCAGTTCAGGAACGGACAGGCCGTTCGGCTCTTCTTCCAATGCGCCCAGAACATCCGCGACCTCTCGCCGAGTCGGGAAGGCGCTGCGGATGAACCAATCCGTGATATCCGCTTCTTCCTGCCCACTGAGCAGCACGCCATAAGCGGAATCCAGAGCGCGCCCGGCGCGCCCCACCTGCTGGTAATACGCTACGACCGAACCAGGCATCTGGTAGTGAAGCACGAACGCCAGATCGGGCTTGTCGTAGCCCATGCCCAGCGCCGTGGTGGCGACCAGCGCCTTGACCTGATTGTCGAGCAGCGCCTGTTCCAACTGCTCGCGGCGGTCGCCCGTTTCGCTGGTGTAGGCTTCGACCTTGAAGCCACGGCTCTTCAGCCAGTCGGCGACCTGGTTGGCATCGCGCACCGTCAGCGTGTAAATGATGCCGTGGCCTTGCAGGGTGGCGAGTTGCTCCGCCAGCCAGGCCAGACGTTCCGCCTGGCTGGGCAGACGGATGGTTTGCAATGTCAAAGAGGTGCGGTTGAGATCGCCGCGCGAAACGTTGAGATTGGGCCCGAGCACGGCGGAGAGATCGTCCATCACACGGTTGTTGGCCGTTGCCGTAGTGGCGAGCAAGCGCAGATTGGGCGGCAGCGTTTCGACGATTCGCTCCAGCAGGCGGTAGTGCGGGCGGAAATCGTGACCCCAATCGGAGATGCAATGCGCTTCATCGATCACCAATAGGGAAATCCGTGCCGCGATGCTCGCCAATACCTGCGTACGAAAACGCTCGTTTGCCAGCCGCTCGGGCGAAATCAGGAGAATGTCGACTTCTCCTCCGGCAAGCTTGGCTTCGACTGCCGCCCAGTCATCGGTGTTGTCAGAGTTGATCGTGGCGGCGCGAATGCCCATGCGCTCGGCGGCGGCGATCTGGTTTCGCATTAACGCCAGCAGCGGCGAGATCAGCAGCGCAGGCCCCGCACCCGACTCGCGCAGCAGCCTGGTTGCTATGAAATAGACGAAGCTCTTTCCCCAACCGGTCTTTTGCACGACCAGCAGGCGGCCCTTGCCTTCGACGACGTGGCGAATGGCTTGTTCCTGGCCTTCCCGGAACGTGGCGTTTGCCCGCCCGGAACCGGCGCGAAGAAGTTGTAATGCGCGTGTAGCGCTGTAGTCCATTTCGTTGCCTTCCGTCCACCAGGGCGAAGGGCGCGATGACCCGCTGCAACGTGGAAGACAGCGATAGCGCCCTGATCGTCGATCCCGGCAAACTGGACGGCGGGACGCTGGCGACCCAAACCTTCGCCCAACAAAACAAATGAGCAAACCGCATCTGGAAGCGGGAGCGCCGCCATTGTTCCCGGCGGCGCTCCCGTGCGGGGTTTGCGATCAGGGCGGCGGCGAGGCGCGAGGCCGCATGAATCGCAGAACCCGCGTATCAGTCGTCGCCGCTGAACACGCTCAGCAGGTGCAGCAGGCTGATGAAAAGGTTGTAGATCGACACGTACAGGGTGACGGTCGCCATGATGTAGTTGGTTTCGCCGCCGTGGATGATTTCGCTGGTCTGGTACAGGATGAGGCCCGAGGCAAGCAGGATGAAAGCGGCCGATACCGCCAGCGACAGCGTCGAAAGCTCGAAGAAAACCGCCGCCAGTCCCGCAAAGAAAGCGACCAGCAGTCCGACGAAGAGGAAGCCTCTCATGAAAGAGAAATCCTTGCGGCTATAGAGCGCATAGGCCGACAGCGCGAAAAAGATGAATGCGGTCGCGCCCAGCGCCTGCATGACCAGCATCGAACCGTGCGGCGTGGCGAGGTAGTACGACAGGATCGGCCCCAGCGTCGCGCCCATGAAACCGGTGAGCGCGAATACGCACACGATGCCGGCGCCGCTGTTGCGGCATTTCACGGTGAGGAAAAGCAGCGCGAAGTAGCCGCCGAGAAACACCAGCGGGCTGAAGAATGGCAGCCCGACGGCCATTGATACTCCGGCCATCAGCGCGGAGAAGGTCAACGTCATCGCCAGCAGGGCGTAGGTATTGCGGATGACCTTGCTGGTCGCCAGCGCGGAGGCCTGCGAGCGGCCCAGGATTCCAGTGTGTTCCATTCAGAGTTCTCCTTTGTTCCAGAACAATTGTCCAATCGACGGATAGCGGCCCGGCTCGTCTCCGCGCCGCCTTGCCGCCGACTATAACACCATCCGCCATTTCATGTCATCGCGGAGGGCGCCGGAGCAAGTCCGCCGAATCCGCGCCGCAGCCGTTGCGCCAATACGCGGGCGGCGCGCGCCGCGGCCTCGTCGATGGCGGCGCGCTCGTCGAGACGGGTGATGGCGAATACCACATCGGGCAAGTTGTACAGACGCAACTGGACGATGCAACGTTTGTCCGCGCCGCCTTGCGCATCCGCCACCTTGATCCGCGCCCAACGGATGTGGGCGCGAAAACGCTCCATCGCCGCGCCCATCCGGCGCATCACATACTCGCGCAACGAAGCGCCGTTGCAACGCAAGTCGATTTTCATCTGTCGTCTCTCCTCTGCAAGCGGGGTTGTTTTATGTTGATACCTTTATACAGATACCTTCCGGATCAGACCGGCGGATGAATGATGGGTTCCGCGTGCGCGGGAACTCGCGGGAACTGTTAGAATCCTCCGCGCTCCGGAAGGACTATGCGTTTTTCCCTTTCCGGTTTCGCATCTCCCGGGGCTGGGCGTATTACCCGGAAGGAAGTTTCCGGACCGCGTGCGACATTTTTGCGAGCTTTTCCGTGTAGCCCCGCGATTGCGGCCCGCGGGGAAGCTTGGCGGCAAGTTAGAATACGGGCGGAGTTTTTATTTTCAATCTTCACGATAAGTCTGGAAGAACAGACTCAGGGGTGTCGCATCATGCCGGAAAGCGGCGGGGTGTTGATGGGGGCCATGCTCGAATGTGCCGCGCGCACGGATATTGGACTGGTTCGGGAGCGCAATGAAGATGCGCTGTGGGTCGACGCTGAACAGGGATGGCTGCTGCTGGCCGATGGGATGGGCGGTCACAAGGCCGGCGGCGTGGCTTCGGCGCTGGCTGTCAGCCATGTCCTGGATTGTCTGCGCATGGATGCGTCGCGGGAACGCGGAACCGATGAAGCGGAGAGGGATCGCGCCGCCCTGCTCGCCACGAGCGTCATCGATGCGAATACCGCCATCCGCAACGCGGCCTGTGAGATGGAAGGGGTCGACGTCATGGGGTCGACTTTCGTCGGCGCGCTGCTCAGGCCGAACGAACTCACATATGTGTATATCGGCGATTCGCGGCTGTATGTGTTGCGCGGCGGCGCGCTCATGCAACTGTCGCGCGATCACACCGTGGTACAGGAGTTCGTCGACGCGGGGAAAATCACGGCGGACGTGGCGCAAAGCCACCCTTACCGGGGACTGCTCACGCGCGGACTGGGCGTCCATGACGAAGCGGATCCCGATACCGGAGTCTGCGAACTGCGGGCGGGAGACCGGCTGCTGCTGTGCTCCGACGGCCTGACGGACATGGTCGGCGAAGAATGTATCGCTTCCCTGCTCGGCGCCTCGATCCGGGCGGAAGAAATCGCGGGAAACCTGGTCGAGGCGGCGAAGACGAACGGCGGACGCGATAATATTTCCGTCATTGTTGCGTGGTTTGCCGCCTAGGCTCATCATTGCGCCCGTGCGCGGCACGTGTGGCGCAGCGCGAATCATGAATGGATGTGGAGAAATGCCGAAGTTGATTCTCAGTATGGACGGACTGGTACTCAAGGAAATCGCGCTCACCAAGGAACGCACCTTGATCGGGCGCAAACCGCATAATGATATCCAGATCGACAATCTTTCCATCAGCGGCCAGCATGCCACGATTACCCGTATCCTCAGCGATACTTTCCTCGAAGATCTCAACAGTACCAACGGTACTTATGTAAATGGACAGCCAGTCAAGAAGCATGTGTTGCGCAACAACGATGTAATCGAACTCGGCAAATACCGCATCAAATATCTGGCCGATTCTTCCACGCCGGGCGTATCGGCCACGGAATTGGTCGATAGCGCATCATTGCGGCCATTCGAAATCGGGACGGCGGCTCCGGCCGAGTCCTCGCCCGCCAGCGAGCGGTCCCCGGCGCGCGCGCAGACACAGGCCGCGCCGCCGCCCGCGCGCGGGACGACGCCAACCTCGTCGATCGGGTATTTGCTGGAAAACCTCGGCGTCATCCAAGTGCTGAGTGGCGCCAATGCCGGACAAGAACTCGAATTGAGCAAATCGGTCACGACCCTTGGCAAACCCGGATATCAGGTCGCGGTAATCACGCGGCGCGAACAAGGATATTTCATTACGCATGTCGAGGGCGCGATTCATCCGCAAGTCAATGGCAAGAAACTCGATGCCAAGGCGCATAAACTCAATAACCATGACATTCTCGAAGTTGCCGGCGTCAAGATGGAGTTTTTTCTGCGCAACTGAATGAAAAGAACTTTCAATGTCGTGACATCCTTCATCGCCCGCCATTTCCGCGAATGATAGCTTTCAGGACAATCAAGGAGAAACGATGGCTCGGCATGGGCCGGGCGGAAAGTTCATGAAACTGACGGTGCTTGGCTGTAGCGGCGGAATAGGCGGAATAGGCGGCGAGGATTCGCGCACGTCGTCTTTTCTCGTCGATGATGATGTGCTCGTCGATTGCGGCACCGGCGTGGGCGATCTGGATTTCGACGCCCTGCGCCGCGTCAGTCATGTCTTTGTCAGCCATTCCCACCTCGACCACATCACCGCCATTCCGCTCCTGGTCGACTCCATCGGCGAACTGGGCCGCCACACGGTCACAGTCTACGCGACGCCGGAAACCCTGCACATCCTGCGCGCGCACGTATTCAACTGGCTCGTGTGGCCGGACTTCACCGCCATCCCCGATCGCCGCAGCCCTTATCTGCACCTGCAAGCGGTCAAGATCGGCGAATCGGTGCGCGTGGACGAGCGGACATTCACCGCCCTGCCCGTCCGGCACACCGTGCCCGGCGCGGCATGGTGCATCGACAGCGGCGCCGCCCAACTGGTCTATTCGGGAGACACGACCTACTGCCCCGAACTGATCGCCGCCATCAACGCCCTGCCCGCCCTGCGCCACCTGATCGTGGAGACGGCCTTCCCCGAGGAAATGCGCGCGCGCGCCATCGCCGCGCGCCACTTGTGCCCAAGCATGTTGGAAACCATGCTCAATGAACTGACGGGGGAACCGCTAGTATACATCAGCCACCTCAAGCCGGGACTGGGCGAGCGCATCATGGAGCAAATCGGCGCCATACGCGGGCGGCTGCGTCCGGCGCGCCTCACGCGCGGGCAAGTGATCGCATTCTGAGACCGGAACGCCCGTTCCCCAAACCTCCCGCATCCCGTTCCCAGGAGTTCCCCGCATGTACCGCCTCGCTCCCAGCCTGCTTTCCGCCGATTTCGCCCGCCTTGGCGAGGAAGTGGAAAACGTGGTCGCCGCCGGCGCGGACTGGATTCACTTCGACGTGATGGACAACCACTACGTCCCCAACCTCACCATTGGCCCGCTGGTGTGCAAGGCGATCAGGCCCCTGACGAAAGCGCCGATCGACGTACACCTGATGGTGAAGCCGGTCGACCGGATCATCGGCGACTTCATCGCGGCGGGCGCGGACATCATCACGTTTCACCCCGAAGCCTCCGAGCACATCGACCGCAGCCTCGCCCTGATCCAGGACGGCGGCGCCAAGGCCGGGCTGGTGTTCAACCCGGCCACCCCCCTGCATTACCTCGATCACGTCATGGACAGACTCGATCTCGTCCTGCTGATGAGCGTCAACCCCGGTTTCGGCGGACAGGCGTTCATCCCCGCGACGCTCGCCAAACTCACCGCCGCGCGCGCGCGGCTCGACGCCTGCCGGCGGGAAAGCGGGCGCGACATCCTGCTCGAAGTCGATGGCGGCATAAAGGCCGACAACATCGCCGCCATCGCCCGCGCCGGGGCCGACACCTTCGTCGTCGGTTCGGCGCTCTTCGGCGCGGGGCGGAACGAAGATCCGCATCGCTACGACACCATCATCGCACGCCTGCGCATCGGGCTGGCGGCGGCGGGCGCGTGAATCCAGCGCGTTTCGCGCCGCGCGCGCTGCTCTTCGACCTCGACGGCACCCTGCTCGACACCATTGCCGACCTGGCCGCCGCCGCCAACCTGATGCTGGCCGAACTGGGACGACCGCCGCGCCGCCAAGAAGAAATCCACAGCTTCGTCGGCAAGGGCATCGCCAACCTGGTCCACCGCTGCCTCACCGAAAACCGCGCCCCGGTTTCCGACGCCGAAACCAAAGCGGCGCTCGCCGCCTTTCACCGCCACTACACCCGCGTCAATGGCCAAAACACGCGCCCCTACCCCGGCGTCCCCGAACTGCTCGCGGCGCTGGCCGCGCGCGCCCTGAAAATGGCGGTAGTGACCAACAAGGCCACCGCCTTCACCCTGCCGTTGCTGGAACAATTCGGCATCGCATCCTACTTCGGCGCGGTAGTGTGCGGCGACACCTTACCGGTGAAAAAGCCCGATCCCGCCGTGATCGAACACGCCTGCGCCCGGCTCGAAGTCGCGCCGCCGGAAACCCTCGTGATCGGCGACTCGGCCAACGACGCGCTCGCCGCCCGCGCCGCCGGCGCGCCCGTGCTACTGGTGACATACGGCTACAGCGAAGGCATGCCCGTAAATACCATCGCCTGCGACGGATACCTGCCGGACATCCTGCGGGCGCTGGACTACCTTGCCTGATTCCATGGAACCTTGATCCGACGGAAAATCCCCCATTGCGGGCCGGAGAAGACTCCCCGACGCAAAGGCGGGCCATGGCGGTAGGAGGCGCCGGGTAAAACGCGCGAGATTCCGGGAATGTCTGGTTCCGTCTAATTATGAACCGGCATAATGAACAATTTGTCACGTTCCGCATGATTATGAAGCGTTTATCTGTGTAGACGGCGTGCGCCATTCCCGGTGCTTTAAAACCCGGCGTGAGGCTTCAGCGTGGGCGGCGGTGCAAGCTGTAGAAATACAGTCCATACAAAGCGGTGGTATTCCTGATTTACCGTTTTCGTCCTTACTTGAGCGTTACGCGCGCGAGGTTTCGCCTACGAAGCGGGGAATGAGTTGTCTCGTATAGGTCGGTTGCTGCGTGATGATTTATCGCGTGTCCGGTTGCCTCGGTTGTCCTCTGTGGATTTTGCGGCATGGCGTGATCGTCGCTTGAATGAGGTCAAGCCGGGGGCTGTTTTACGCGATTGGTCGTTGTTGAGTAACGTCGTTAGTATCGCGGTGAATGAGTGGCAAATCTTGCTGAAAAGTCCTTTTGTCGGGGTTCGTTAGGCCAAAGGAACCAGAAGCGCGGGATAGGTTGATTTCTGTTGATGAGATAGCGCGGCTTGTATTAGGGTTTGGTTATTCTCCGGATTCTGAGCCAGTTACGACTACTGCACGTGTTGGTGCGGCCTTTCTCTTTGCGATTGAAACGGCTATGCGATGCAGGGAAATTTGCAAGTTGACGTGGGATTCGGTGGATCGTTCTGTAGCGCATTTGTCGATGACTAAAAATGGTTTTTCGCGGAAGGTGCCTCTTTCTCAAGAGGCGTTACGGATTATCGGTCAATTCTCGTGGTTTGAAAATGATAGCCGTATTTTTAGGTTGCGTACTAGTCAAGTTGATGCGCTGTTTAGGAAAGTGCGTGAGCGGGCGATGATTAATGATCTGCATTTTCACGATACGCGCCACGAAGCTATTACGCGCCTTGCTCAAAAAATCATGATTCTCGATCTGGCGAGAATGGCCGGGATTCGGGATTTACGCATTTTAATGAGATACTATAACGCAAAGCCGCAAGATATTGCCTTGAGGCTGGATTCTGGGGATGTGAGTACCGCGGCACTGAAATTATGATAATATCATATGCCGCGGTACGGGTTTTTGTTGACAGCCTGTGATTTTATATCACACTAGAACCAAGAAAACTTACTCTACGGGTGTTTTTCAGGGGTGGTTGGCGAGTTTACGTGACAAAGTTGCGTATCGTGCTGTTTTATCGCGTGTTTCTCGTCTTGGCTTTGGTCTCTTGGGGGATTTCAAGCCTGTAGGGAATGGTGTTTATGAGTTGCGGATTGACCATGGGCCGGGGTATCGTGTTTATTATTGCCGTAAGGGTGACTATCTTGTTATCTTGTGTGGTGGTGATAAACGAAC
>JAIRLA010000116.1 GCA_031259795.1 Azoarcus sp. | reverse complement strand
AGACCCGCGAAAATTCCGTGATCGCGCCATCGCGTTCTGTCAATGTGAAGGAATCCTTGTCGAGCCAGCGAACCGTGTTGATGTCGGGCGGCCACATTCTGACTTCATCGGCCAGCCAGATCATTTTGTCCTTGTGCGCGCTCCACTTGCCGCGGTAATGGCTGTTACTTATACTGCATTCCACCGGCGTGGAAACGAATCCGCCATCTTCTTTCAGTTCATGCAGGTAAATGCAATTGGACTGGCTTGCCCGCCATGTTCCGACAAATTTCTTCGGCGCGTTGGGCATGGAGTCGATGACCTGGAATATAGGACGCATCTGCCAATTTGCCAGGAATCCGTTTTTTGCCGAATACACGCAGCAATGTTTTTGGTATATTCAGGCGCCCCGATGTTCATGGAAACCTTGATCGCGCTGGAACAGTCCGTCGTGTTGTTCATCAACTCGAAAGCGGTGATCCCCGTCAGTATGCCGAACGCGATGAACGCGAAAACGTATAAAACACCAGCCTGAGCGGGAGGGTAATCCACCAGGGCACCTTGTCTGTCAACTTCATCGACTGTTTTCCCTGCAAAAATCAGAAAAATTCGTGAGTCTTTTGAAAAACCCCGCAGAATCAGGTTTCACTCCGATATTCTGCCTGTCACGAATTGTTGGCGCAAATTGCTTCCGGTCTGCCGTTTATCAATCAGATTCGCCAACCATGGAAGTTCCCTCTCCCGGACTGACTCTTTCATCTACCCGGAGTCATGCGCGGGTGCGCATGTAGTAGGCGAACAGTTCCGGGTGCAGGGCGCGCAGGGTTTTGCGGTTTTCGATGATTTCGTGGTGGCGGCCCTGGCGTTCGAGGGCGAACAGTTTCCGGATCGTCCACACCGCCTGTTCCGCGGGGCTGTATTCGGGAGTGTGTTCTTCGCACAGGCCGTCGGCCAGTTTTGCTTCGGCAAGCAGCGCCCAGGCGGGGAACCAGGCGAAATCGGCGTCGTCGACGTCGGCGAAATCGCGTTCGAATTCTTGTATCAGCGGAGCCAGGAAAGGCGCGTCCAGGCGTCTGGCCAGCATGGCGAAGCGGGCCGGGGCGCGCCATGCCAGTTCGGCGAGCAGCGACCACGCGGCGGTTTGTTCCCGCAGTCTGAAACGGATTTCCGCCATCCACGCCAGCGGTTCGGGGATGCGGCGCCAATTGGGGATGCGGGCGACCGCCGCTTCGGCCATGTTCCATTGGCGGGCGCGCATCAGCATGTTCGCGGCATGGGTTTCCGGCAGGTCGCGGCGGTAGGAGAGCGCGCCGCAGGATTCGGCCAGCGCCAGCCAGACCGGCGCCATCCAGTCGTCGACCCGGGCCGCGCCAAAGAGCGCCGCCGCCGCGTCCGCGAGTGATTCGGCATGCTGGACGGCGCGCCGCGCCTCTTCGTGGCTGGAGAAGGGCGGCGGCGGCGTTTTTTCCAATTGTTCGAGCAGGCGCGCCGCCGGGGCCAGCAGGCTGTCTTCGGGACTTTCGGCGGCCAGCCTGGCGTGCGCTTTGTGGCTTTCAGCCGGCGAGCGCGCCCGCAAGGCGTCGATGAGGTCGTTGCGCAGCATGTCGGGGCGGCTGTGGGTGAAGAGATCGAGTTGCATGGGCCTGGCTCCGGATCGCGCCGCGGGGGGGCGCGCGTCCTATAGCAGCACGATGTCGAACTGCTCTTGCGTGTAGCTTGCTTCGGTGTGGAAGGAGATTTTCTTGTCGATGAAGTCCGAGAGCATCGCCAGCGCCTGGCTTTCGTCATCGAGAAAGAGGTTGATGACTTCCGGGCCGGCGAGGATGCGGAATTCGCGGGCGTTGAATTGGCGCGCTTCGCGCAGGATTTCGCGCAGGATTTCGTAGGCGACGGTGCGCGCCGTCTTGACTTCGCCCCGTCCGCCGCAGGTGGGACAGGGTTCGCACAGCAGATGGGCGAGCGATTCGCGCGTGCGCTTGCGGGTCATCTCCACGAGACCGAGGCCGGTAAAGCCGCTGATGCTCATCTTGGTGTGATCGTGGGCGAGCGCCTTGCGGAATTCTTCGAGCACCATGTCGCGGTGTTCGCCGCTGTCCATGTCGATGAAGTCGATGATGATGATGCCGCCCAGGTTGCGCAGGCGCAGTTGGCGGGCAATGGCCTGGGTGGCTTCGAGATTGGTCTTGTAGATGGTGTCGTCGAAGTTGCGCGCCCCCACGAAGCCGCCGGTGTTGACGTCCACCGTGGTGAGCGCTTCGGTCTGGTCGATGATGAGGTAGCCGCCGGATTTCAGGTCGACGCGGCGGGCGAGCGCTTTCTGGATTTCGCCCTCGACGTTGTAAAGCTCGAAGAGCGGGCGGTCGCCCGCGTAATGCTCCAGCAGCGGCAGTACTTTGGGGGTGTATTCGGCGGCGAATTTCTGGAGATTGGCGAAATTTTCCCGCGAGTCGATGCGGATGCGGGTGGTCGCGTCGTTGACCAGGTCGCGCAGGGCGCGCTGGGCGAGGCTGAGGTCGTTGTACAGCAATTGGGGGGCTTCGGCGTTCTGGGCGGCGGCGACGATTTCGCGCCACAGTTTGCGCAGATAGGCGATGTCGCCGGTGAGTTCTTCATCGGTGGCGTTCTCCGCCATGGTGCGGACGATGAAGCCGCCCGGTTCTTTTTCCGGCACGAGGCGGCCCAGCCGTTCGCGCAGTTGCTCGCGCTCGCTTTCGTCGCCGATGCGCTGCGAGATGCCGATGTGCTTGTCCTGCGGCAGATACACCAGCAGGCGGCCCGCCAGGCTGACTTGCGTCGATAGCCGCGCGCCTTTGGTGCCGATGGGGTCCTTGAGCACTTGCACCATGATGCTCTGGCCTTCGGCGAGGATGCGCTCGATGGGACGCGCCGCTTCGCCGTTCTGGCGTTCGCTCCAGATATCGGCGACGTGGAGGAAGGCGGTGCGTTCGAGGCCGACGTCGATGAAGGCCGATTGCATGCCCGGCAGCACCCTGACCACCGCGCCCAGATAGATGTTGCCGACGATGCCGCGGCTCGCGGGCCGTTCGACGTGCAGTTCCTGCACCACCCCTTGTTCGACGACGGCGACCCGCACTTCCTGCGGAGTGAAGTTCAACAGGAATTCAGTACTCATGAGCATGTGTTCCAATGAGAAATACGCAATGGCGGGCAACAGCGGCCGTCATTGCGTATGGCCCATCGGAACCGCGCGGACGGGGAAAAGTCCCGCGCCGGAGATCGAAAGACCGAAGATTACAGTGGGTAGCCAAATACTTCCAGCAGGGCGGCGGTCTCGAACAGCGGCAGGCCCATGATCCCGGAGTAGCTGCCGCGGATCTCCGAGACGAAGGCGGCGGCGTGGCCCTGTATTCCGTAGGCGCCGGCTTTGTCCATGGGTTCGCCGGTGGCGATGTAGCGAAAGATGTCCTGTTCGGAGAGCTGGCGGAAATGCACGTCGCTCATGGACAGGCAGGAGCGGGTACGCTCGCCGTCACTGACCGCGACCGCGGTCAGCACGCGGTGGTCGCGTCCCGAGAGACGTTGCAGGATGGCGCGGGCATCCTCGGCGCTGGCGGGTTTGCCGATGATGGCGCCATCGAGTTCGATGGCGGTGTCCGCCGCGAGCACGGGCCAGCGCGGCAATTTGCGCCAGAACAGGCGGCGCACGCCCGCGGAAGCTTTGGTGAGGGCCATGCGTTCGACGTAGCGCCTGGCGTTCTCGCGCGGTTCCGGCGTTTCGTCGACGTCGGCATCCACGCCGCGCTCGCCGCTGCGGAAGGTGAGCACATCGAAATCCACGCCGATCTGGTGCAGGAGATCGCGGCGGCGCGGGCTGTTCGATGCGAGGTAGATGTAGCGATGGTCGGGGGCGGACGCGGACATGGGAAGCTCGCCTCACTCGCGATGATAAGGATGATGGCGGGTGATGCTCCATGCCCGGTACAGCGCTTCGGCCAGCAATGGCCGGATCAGGGCATGGGGGAGGGTGAGGCTGGAGAGCCGGATCGACTCGTGCGCGCTCGCCTTGAGCGCCGGAGCGAGACCGTCGGGGCCGCCGGCGATGAGGGCGATGTCCTCGCCGCCGCGTTGCCAGTCTTCCAGGCGGCGGGCGAGCGCCATGCTGGTGAGATCGTCGCCGTGTTCGTCGAGGACGACCCGGCGGCAGCGCGGCGGCAGGGCGGCTTCGATGCGGGCGGCTTCGGCGGCCATCATGTTTGCCGCAGCCTTGCTCGCGGCGCGCGCTTCGGCCTTGACTTCGATCAGTTCGAGCGGCAGTTCGCGCGGCATGCGGCGGGCGAATTCGTCGAAGCCGGCTTCCACCCATGCGGGCATGCGATGACCGACGGCGACGACGATGAGCTTCAATTCAGGCTCCCGCGCCTTGGGCCAGGGGTTTGGCGGCGCGGTGCGCGTTCCAGAGTTCTTCGAGCCGGTAGTAGCTGCGGATGGCCGGTTGCATGACGTGCACCACGATGTCGCCCAAATCCACCAGCACCCATTCGCCGTTGTCCTCGCCTTCGATGCCGAGCACCTTGCCGCCCGCCGCGCGCACCCGGTCGAGCACATTGTGCGCCAGCGCCCGCGTCTGCCGGCCCGAGTCGCCGCTGGCGACGATGATGCGCTCGAACTGCGAGCTGAGGAGAGTGGTGTCGATGATTGCGATGTCGCGCGCCTTGACGTCTTCGAGAGCGGTGACGACGAGTCTTTCCAGGCTGGGGGTATTCATCAAAAACTGATTCCGGTTGGAAACCTCCCCCTTCAGGGGGATAGTCGAGCGCGGGAGGGGCGTAACCTCTTCCGCGCGTTGTCGCCCGGTCACGGGCGTGGATTGAAACAAACGAATGGGGAATGATGGAGTCAATAAATGCCACGGTCAATATAGTCGACAATGACGGCATGCGACAAATGGACGGTTCATTTTTCCGGCTTCGGGGGGGCATTTTTCACGGGTTCTTTTCTTATTGCCCTGGGTTTCGCGGCATCCCTCAGGGGTTTCGCGGTTTCTCCCAGAGGAGTTTTCTTCATGCTTTCCCTTGCCATCACCCGCTGTTTCGCGGATTCGGCGGAGCGTCCGCCAGTCTTGCCCGGCGGCGGGAGACCTGTCGTCGATTTTTGTCTCGCGGCTTCCGCGGCCATGCTCTTCGCAGGCTCTTTCGGCCGCCGCTTCTTGCTGTAGGGCAGCCCGAAGATGTCGCGCGACGAAATATAAAAGCTCGCAAACAACGTCGGAAGCCCCAGCAGCAGGAAAGCGGCGCGCATCAGCGCGCCGAGGCCGGGCAGTATGAAATCGAAAAGTCCGATGACGAAGACCACCAGCACCAGGCCAAAAAGAATGATGCACAGGTAAGCGGCGAAAGTCGGCCAGTTGCGCGCGCAGGCCATGAAACTGACGAGCAGGGCCTTGGGGACGGACAGCCGCCACCACCCGACGAGTTGCGGGATGAACCAGTACGCCATCAAGGAGGGCGCGAGCAGGGCGGCGAGCGCGAGCGCGGCCTGGCGGAAAGCGGGCTTGTCGAGGGCGGTTTCGTCCAGTTCGCCGTATTCGAGGAACTGCCACAGGACGCCGCCGTCGATCAGCGTGGTGGCCAGCGACACCCCCTTCATGGCGGCAAAGAAGCCGCCCCCGGCGATCAGCAGGTTGAAGGAACGCCGGCGAAAGCCGGAAAAAAGAAGTCCCGGCGTGAGCTTGCGGCGGCGGTCGATGGCGCGGCAACCGTTGTAGACCCCCAGCGTCAGGCACGGCATCAACAAGGTACAGAGGGCTTCGCCCGCCGTGGGCAGGAGCGCCATCGCCAGCATGGCGAGGATGCAGCCAAAGGTGAGGTAGCTGAGAAAAGCGGGATTGCGCACCCACAGGGCAAAACCTTCGATCAGCCAATACCACCCGTGTCGCATGGGGACGCGCCGGATTTTCATGGGGCGGCCTTGGGGACGGCCCGGCGCGGGCTTGTTTTGTTCGGAGCGGCCCTGTTCTTGCGCGCCGTGGTGATGGTCGCGGCGGCGATGGCGGCGATGTTGTTGCTGTTGCGGCGGGGCGGGGTCAGGCGTGGCGGTCATCGTGCTGATTGGAACAAGGTTGATATCTTCCCCCGCTTGGAGGCGGAGGATTACTGCGGCGGAGACGATGGAATCCGCTTCGGCAAGTTCCCGCTTCACCGGGCGGCGCTGGCCGCGCCCGCCCTTTTCGCGGGTTGCCGCGCGGCGTCCCGCCAGGGCGCTGATTGCGGCGGCCACATCGGCGTTTTCCTCGAATCCGTACTCTACACAGCAAAATCGGATTTGTGTCTGGCGATTTCACGCAATACATGTTGCGATATGTTTGTGTTTGCGCCAGAGCCGATTTTCGCCCGTGCGTGCAATACCGGATTCCAGTCTTTGTCTGTTTACATATGGAATACGCCGCCCGAAAAAAACGTCATCCGAAAAAAATAACGCGGCGCGCGCCGCGTTATTTTTCTCGAAAGCGCGATTCAGGCTGCGGCCAACGGAAAGGGATATTCCATGCCTGCCGCTTGCCCGGATCGCGCACCCGGTTCAGCGCTCCGATTCTCCCCAGGCCGAAGCGCCCGCGGGCGAGTTCTTCCAGAACCCATTCGGGCTATCCCAATTGCTGGCGGTCGCGGCGGCCTCGTCGAAAACCGGCGGTTCTTCCTCCACGATCTTCAGCTCGGCCGGCTCGCCGCCGGAATCTTCCAGTATGTCGCGCACCACGCCGCGGGGAACCGTGTCCGCCTGGAGCAGGTTCTGGAGACGGGAATAGGACGGCGGCGGCGCTTTCTGGCCGGGCGCGGCGGCGGCGAGTCCGTCCGGGGCCGCTTCTTCCGTGAATATCAGCTCGGGGAATTGGAGAATGGGCTGTTTCTCCGCCGTGTAACGCTCCTTGCGGACAACCGCGCCAGCCAGAAGCAGGTCATGGGCAATGCGATCCGCATCTTCCCCGGAAAGATCGCGCCTCAACGTAAAAGTATCGCCGCTGAACAAATCGTCCGGTCGCAAGCCTTCTTCTACGCATAAAGCGGCAAGATTGGACTTGACGGTCTTTTCTGGAATACCCGTCAGCGTTTGGCCGTCGAAGACGATCGAGTAACGTAGCTCTTCTTTCATGATTTGACGTCCTGACTGTTAATAGAAAAGTCCAAAACAGGCGCGGAACAAGCGTACTCTGCCGCGTTTGCTTTTTACTACTATACGCGACGACGTGACGCTCGTCACGTATCAATACATACATTGCTCCGACCATTTTTGCCGGATTTTGTTCCGGCAACGGGGAAAATAAAAATCCATTCCAA
>JAIRLA010000103.1 GCA_031259795.1 Azoarcus sp. | reverse complement strand
CATTCATTCGATTCGAGAGAATCGAATGTCATTTAGACTGTTACCCATGTCTTGGCACACCTGTTACCTATGTCTCCAGTCTGTACATCTGTACAGCGGGGGGGGGGGGAGTCCATCGGAATTGGCGCGGCCATCGGCGACACAGGAGACAGGGGAATCCTCTGGGGGGATTCGTCATTGCGAAAAGCCCGGCGGCGCTGATCGAATCTTGTCCCCGATCCCTGTCCCCTGATGTCAGTCGTCTGTGCGCGCGCCTCTCCCTTCATCCGTCACCGTCAGCGTTCCCTGTCCCTCCGCCAGTCCGTGGATGTCGGGGCGGTACATATCTTCGGCGTAGACAGGCGGAAAGATGAAGCGTCCGGGCGTCACCACTTTGGCGCGGTAGAAAAGTTTTTTCGACTGGTTGTCGTTGCGGTAGTGGTTGCGGTTGAGGCGCAGGGCCGCCGCGAAGCGGTCTTCACGGAATTCGACATGCTGGATGTCCGGACTCTGCATGGCGGCCGCCGGGTCGATGTCTTCTATCTTGACGATATTCATCGCTTCGCCCTGGACGATGTTGAAGTTCTCGATTTCCAGTCCGGCGGGAATGTAGTCTACGATCAGGGCATTGGGGATGCTCAGTTTGGGAATGACTTCCAGCATGACCAGGATGGTTTCGCCTGTCCTCAGGGCGCGGTTGCCCAAGGGCTTGCCCTGGGCGTCGAAAAGCCGCCGCTTGAGTTCCACGGCGTCGATCCGGGCGGCGGGCATTCTGGACGGGTGGCCTTCCAGCGCCAGTTCCAGATAGAGCTTTTTGTCGCCGGAATTGCGGGCTTCGATCCCGCCGGCCAGTTCCGCCACGTCCATGCCTTGTACCAGGGCGGCGGCATGGGTCAACGTCCTTTTGCCCGACTTGCCCGCCAGATCGAGCGTCCACGGCGCGCCGCCGGTGGCGTCCATGGTCATCTGGCGTCCCGCCAGGAAAATGGCCAGTTTTTCCTGGGTGCTCGTGTGGTCGAGGCGCGCTCTCGCATCCAGTTCCGAGGCCACCAGCGCGATGAGGTTTTCCTTGCCGGGGATGTCGAGTTTGTGGCGCTCCAGCAGCATGTAGGAGAGCGCCGCGTCGCGCAGATCGGAGCCGTAGTCGCCCCACCAGTATTTGTTGAAGCGCCGCGCCTGGGCAACGCCTTCGGCAAGCGCGGTCCGCGCGCGTTTTTCGTCGCCCATGAGGTGCAGGGCCAGCCCCAGATGCACCCGCGCCAGACCGGAATGCGCCAGTTCCCGCGATTCGTACAGATCCCGCAGGGTGGAGAGCGGCGCTTTGGATTCCCGCGCCAAGACATATGCGCCGTAGGCCAGGATGCCGAAACGGCCATTGCCGCCATAGCGGTAGTCGTGCCAGATGCTGTTTTCGTTGTAGGCGACTTTGCCCTTCGGCAATCCGGCGGCGCCTTCCTGCAAGTTCTTCAGGAGAAAATCCATGCCCCGCTGCCGCATTTGTCCGGGCACGGTGAAACCCTGTTCGCGGGCGTCGAGAAGGAAATTGCTTATGTAGGCGGACAGCCAGTATTCGTAATTGGAGGCGTTGCCCCAAAGACTGAAACCGCCATTGGGCGCTTGCATGGCGCCCAGGCGGGCGATGGCTTTTTCCAGGATTTGGGCGCGCTCTTCGCGGGTAAAGGGTTTCAGGTCGAAAACCCTGGCTTCGGCCTCGTCGATGAAAAGATGCGGATAAGCGGCGCTGGTCGTCTGTTCGGCGCAGCCATAAGGGTAGGTCAGCAAACCGCGCACGGCGCTTTTCACATCCAGGGGCGGCGTATCGGAAATCGTCAGGTGGCCCATCGCCGTGCCGGGCAGGAAGCCGCTCAGTTCCGCGTCACGAATCTCCAGGCTTTCTCCGGGAGAAAGGGAATAGCGGCGCAATACATGCTGCCGGGGCGTGGCGGCCTGCACTTGGAGCGTGAATTCCCGTTTCAGGTCGACGCTGCCGCTCACTTTGAGCGCGATGGCAACGAGGCCGAATGCGCCGCCCGATGTCACGGGAAAGCGCAGGGTGGTCTTTTGCTGGTCTTTCAGATTCACTTTGCGCTTCGATTCGCCGATTCCCAGGCCGCCATCGCTGGAAAGTTCCACGTCCAGTTGCTGCTCCGCGCCGGAGAGGTTGTGCAAATCCAGCGCCACCACGGCGCTGTCGCCGATGGTCAGGAAGCGCGGCGTGGAAATTTCCGCCACCAGCGGCGCGGCGACCACGACATTGGCTTCGGCATTGCCGAAATGGCTGGGCGCGGCGACCACGGCCATCAGGCGAAGCTGGCCGTTGAAATCGGGAACCGGCAGGGCGATTTCCGCTTCGCCTTTTTCGTCCAGGGCCACCGGGCCGGAGAAAAGGTCGATCAGGCGCACCTTCTTGGGCAGGTTGTCGGGACGCACCGCCGTGGCGTCGCCGCCGAATTTGAGTTTTCCTTCCTGTCCGGCCATTTTTTCGATCAAGCGGCCATAGACATCGTATTGATCCGCGCCATAGCGCAGCTTGCCGAAAAAGTGGCCGAATGGATCGGGCGTACTGAAATTGGTGATGTTCAGGATGCCCGCATCGACGGCGGAAAGCGTCACCTGCGCTTTTTCGCCTTTCGCGCCGGGCGCCTTGACTTTCACCTTGAGCGAAGTGTCGGGCAATATCTTCGGCGGCGCTTCCAGTTCGACCTGGAGTTTGCGCTCTCCCCGTTCCAGGGGCAGGTGGAGCAATCCCAGCGCGCGCGCGGGCGTCACCTTCGCGCCGCCGTCCGCGCCGGGGCGCAGTACCAGCACGGAAACATAAAGATCGTGCCGCCGCCATGCCTCCTCCAGCGCAATGTCGACCGTCGCGCCCTTGGCGGGCATGTTCAGGCGCCTGACCCACAGGGTCTTGTCGCCTTCCACGGTAATCAGGGCTTCGCCGGCGTGCGGCGGCGTGATGGTCAGGCGGGCGCTTTCGCCTTCCCGGTAAGCCGGTTTGTCCAGTTGCAACTTCACCCGGTCGGGACGGATGCCCTGGGCTTCATCCGAACGGGCGTTCCAGCCCGCGTAGAAACGATAGACGAGATGCTTTCCGGTTTCCGGATCGTTGATTTCCAGCCGGTAACGGCCAAATTTCACCGGCACGGAAACCTTGCCCCGCGCGCTTTCCGTGAGCGTCACCGTGCTGGAGGCCACCAGTTCATCCGTCTCCGTATAGCCGGAATGCCAGCCGCGCTGATCCTCGAAACGCCAGTAATAGTCGCGGTTTTCCCGGAACAGGCGCACCGGGAAAGCGCCGCTGGAGAATTTTCCCCCGGCATCGACGCGCACGACCTCGAAATCGGCCAGACTGCCTTCCTGCGCATAGTCGCCGCTGAACAAGGGGCGCACGGCCAGGAGTTGCGGCGCGGGCCAGTAGGTGCGCTCCAGCGAACGAATGACCGGACGCCCGCCGCTTTCCAGCAGGCTGATGGTGGCGCGCACGAGAAAGGGCGAATGCCGGTTGGCCGCATCCGCCAGGGCAATATCGAGATCGGTCTTGCCGCGCTCGTCCAGTGTCGTTTCGTTGAGTTCCTTGCGCTGGCGGGCGGAATCTTCATTGACATCGCCGAATTCAAAGCCGGGAAGTTCCCGGGGCAGCGGATTCTTGTTGCGCGAGAATTGCGCCACGCCCAATAAACGATTGCCGGCGGCGGGCGCGCCATAAAGATAATTGCCCGTCACCTGCAAGACGAAAGGATGTTGCGCGTCCAATTGCGCGCTGGCGGTATGCAAATCCAGCTTCATGCGTTCCGGCAGGAATTCCTCCACGCCAAAACGATAAGTGACGCCGGGGCGCTTGTCCGCCGGATCGGCGCGCAATTCCAGATTCCAGAACCCCGTGAGCGCATCGTCCGGTATTTCCAGTTCATGTTGGTAATATCCCGAAAACACATCGCTGGCCTGCCACATGGCGGTGAATTGCGCCTTGCCGTCGGGCGCTTTCAGGATGGCCTGGATGGGCTGCGCCTCGATGGGGCGGCCATCCGCGTCGCGCGCCAGCACGGAAACATCGAAATGTTCGCCGGGCCGGTAAAGATTGCGCCCGGAATAGGCGAACAGGCTCACCGCCCGTCCCGGGAAACCGCCGATATCGTATTCGGACAAATCCAGCGCCGGTTCCCGCAAGGCAATCAGGGAAACCTGTTTGTCCTGGCG
>JAIRLA010000072.1 GCA_031259795.1 Azoarcus sp. | reverse complement strand
GCGCGGAGCGGATGGTTTGGCATGTTGGCGTCAGCCGTCGTGAAGTGTTTGCATTCTCGCATAGTTGTTGGAGGTTGTCACGTGCGTGGCGGCGCTTTGTTTTTCCCATGTGAGGGCATATCGCCCCATGCCGAATACGGCCTCCTTGCCCACGTGCAGCCATTGACCAAGATAGAGCGCGGGGAAGAACGGCGCCAGGTTGCCGAACAGCCGCCATGTACCGACAACGCCGCCCAGTTGCATGGTGCGCTGTTGGCGCGAGGAGCGGCGGGTCCAGTCTTGCCAGTGGAGCTGTTTTTCGTCGCGGATCGCGTTGGATAAGTCGGCGAGGGCCGAAAAGTTCCATGCCGGCGTGCCCGATCCGTAAAATTCGGAAATGAGCGCTACCCGCCGCACGGTGGCCATGAGCAATGTCTTGGGCGTCAAGCGCGCGAGTGCTAGGGCGTGGCCATTTTCTTGCAGGCGTAACGGACTGGTAAAGGAAAGCGTGACTGTGGCCGGGTTTGCCACGGCGGGGACGAGGGGCATGATGGGGGTGAAAGGCTTCAGGCGGGAGTCGCCCTGGCGATGGATGGGGACGGGTGCGCCTTGCGGCGGCAGGTACTCGATCTGGCTCAGCGCCGCCATGCCATTGGCGGGGCCAAGTCCGTGGGCGACGGCCTCTGTCCATGCGTGGGTGATGAGCGCCAGTTCGGTGAGCGCCCGCCCCATGAGCACCATCGAGAATTGCAAAACGTCGCCGGGGCGGAGTTCGCGTGCGCCCCATCTTTCCGGTTCGATCAGATAAGGCACGGGTGGTTGGCTGAAATGCTGGATGGCGTGCTGGCGCGGAGGCGGGGCGAATACCGCCGGATAGGGGCAAGTGCGGTACAGGGGACAGGCCGCGCAGTCTTTTTGCCGCACCATGCAGGCCGCACGGCGCAGGGCGTGCCCGAATGCGCCGCGCAGCATGGAACCTGGCCATTCCGGCAAGCGCATGGGGGTTTCGGCGATGAAGCGGAAGCGAAGAAGCGCGAGGGGTAATTCCGGCGCCGGCGTTTTTACTGTGTCATCCATTCCATCACCCGTTTTTTCAGGTCGACGAGTTCGTTCGCTTCGATCAGGCGAATGCCGTAGCGCCGGGCGCGCTCCTTTGTCTGGCGAGATTTGATGGGCCTGGCGCTGAGCAGCCATTTGCTGTTCAGGCGTCCGCCAAACTGGCTGCCAAGGGCTTCCAGCTTGTTGAGAATAGCCTGGCTTTTGTCTGGTTCCGAGATTTGCATGCCGGTCTTGCATTCGATCAGCAACATGCGGTTGCGGTGGACATAAACGGCGTCGAGTTCGTTGAGAGAGTAACTTTGGGTTGGGATGGCGGCGTTGAATGGGTCGATGCGCAGGGCGATGCCCCAACGGTCGCTTTTGAGGCGTTTGCCGCGGACATTTTCTTCCAGTTCCTTGCCGATGAGCCAGCACCATTCTTCCAGCCAGCCGCCGCCAAGATAGCACGCGGCGCTTTCGTCGCGGAAATGCTCGTTGGCGTCCAGCAAGCCGGATTGCCGGATTTCGTCGATCAGGTTTTTTTCGTTTTTGCCGAGTTTGCCGGTGTCGACATGGGCGTACAGGTTCTGGCGTTCGTTGTAGTCGTACCAGGCGCTGTTGAGCGCCTGGATGATGTGTTCATTGCGGGGGGCCGCGGCCACGAGTTGCCGGGTAAGCGCGGCGCGGGCGCCGATGGCGGCGCTGTCGGGCGCGGTGGCCCGCAACCGGTAGCCTTGCGCGGCAAGGCAGGTGTCGAGTTTCAGGATGTTGACGGGCAGTGCGGGGTCGTCCCGGCTGTCGTCGATGTACTCGATGCGGCTGTGTTCGGTGTCGCAATAGATGGTTTCCGCGCCGTGTGGCTGGAAGGCTTCCAGAAAGGCGATGGTCATGAGCTTGGTGCCGCCGGTGAGGTTGAGGATGCGGCGCGCATCGTGGCGCCTGGCGCTGATTTCTTCCGCCCGCGCGCGCGCCCATTGGCGGATTTGGCGCAGGTCGTGATCGGGGCAGTCTTCGGCGTGGATGTCGACGGCGCGCACCTTGGCGTATTCCAGTGCGGTTTTCAGGGTTTGCGCCTGGGGGCGCATGCTCTTGCTGGTCAGGATCAGGGCGCTGTCGGCCTTGAATCCGGCATCGTCTTGCAGGCTGGCGATGGCCGGGATCAGGTTGGGCAGGTTTTCGCCACTGGCGAGCATGATGTGCAGGGTGGTCATGGCAATTTCTCTACGAAATACGTTTCCAGCGCGGCCTCATATGCTTCTAATTCCGTGGCGGAAAGCTCGCGTCCCCGATCGTGGACGCTCAGGCGCAGCGACAAATGCCGATAAGTCGCCCCGCGCGCGCAAACTTCCGCCGCGAGGTTGACCGGCAGGGAGCCGATCACCACATCGCCCGGATGGATGCTTTCCATATCCAGATGCATCGTGTGCCGGTCGAAGTGAATCCGCGTTTTCCGCATCCATTCCAGTGCGCCGGGGTGGCGGGAGACGAAATGAGTAGTCATGTGGTGTCGTTTGGCGATGTGCAGGCGCATATTACGGATCGTGGCGGCGGGTTTTGGCGTATGGCAGGCTTGCGGGCGGTTGCGCGGTTATGACAATAAGGCATTCTTGTTGGCGAGGCACCAGTCGTGGATGTCGTTTTCAAAAGTATTCAACAACTGTTTTTGGGTTTTGGCGTCGATGAAAGCGGTAATCAGGCTGTTGCGTATAAGTACCAGGCATTCCCAAAGGGATAGCCCGCCGCAGAGTTCCGCTGCTTTCAAGAATTCATTGCTCAAGGTCGTGCGGGAGATACCGGCGTTATCGGTGTTGAGGCTGACTTTCAGCCCCGCGTTCATATAATCCTTCAGCGGATAAGGCTCATTCCGGAAACCGACGCGGAAACCGACGATTTGATCGTTGCTGGAAGGACACATCTCTATGCCGATATGTTTGTCAACGAAACGTTTCAGTAATTCCGGATGTTCAGTCAGTTTCAAACCGTGACCGATACGATCGGCAGAGAGATGATAAACCGCTTCCCAGATATTTTCAGCGGATTCCGTTTCACCTGCGTGAATGGTGATGCGCAGGCATTGTTGCAGGAAAGGCATGAAATACGCGCGCAGCTCGGAAGG
>JAIRLA010000089.1 GCA_031259795.1 Azoarcus sp. | reverse complement strand
GTCCCCTTGACCTCGCGCTTTCTCCATACAAAGGGTTCGGCGGTTTCGTTGTAGTGCTTGATGAACGCCTCAATGGCGGCGACCAGTTCGTCGGTGCTGTCAAAGCTGGCGCCTCTGAGAACCTGTTCATTGTCTCCGGAAATGGCGGCAAACCGCTCCTGCAATCAGCGAAATCGGGAATATCAGAACGAATTCCCCGCCTTTCAGAACGTGTTCAGACCACTGTAGGGACAATCGGTGGGGGAGCGCCAGAGACAATGAACAGGTTCTGACTCGCAAGCGATACAAACTCTTGCTTCAGTGTCATCGCATCCCTCGCTTTCCAGACCATTTTCCCTTCTTCCTGCGGACACATGGAGGAAGGATAATAATTATTTATGACGTTGTCGTACGCTTGGGATGATGTTCCCGGACGGTATACCGCCAAGCGGAGGAGGGGACGACAGACGGCTGTGATTGAGGGATGGTCATGTCGCGCGGGGAAGGTAAAGCGCCGTCATCACGAAAGCCCTCCCGCTCTCGTCATTACGAAAACCTTCCCTTCCCTCGTCATTGCGAGGGCCGCAGGCCCGTGGCAATCCAGTTCGTTCCACCCGGCGCGCGAGCGCCACCGGGATTCGAATGGGCAAAATAAAAACGGGCCGCGCGGGCCCGTTTTTGTTTTGCCGGCGCCGCAAGCGGCAGGTTGTTCAGCTTTGTTGTTTCTTGGCGGCGGCGGCTTTGTAGTCGAGCTTTTCCTTGATCCGCGCGGCCTTGCCGGAACGGCTGCGCAGGTAATAGAGCTTGGCGCGGCGCACGTCGCCGCGACGTTTGACTTCGATGGAAGCCAGTAGCGGGGAGTAGGTCTGGAATGTCCGTTCCACGCCTTCGCCGGAAGAGATCTTGCGCACGATGAAAGAGGAGTTGAGGCCGCGGTTGCGCTTGGCGATGACTACGCCTTCGTAGGCTTGCAGGCGCTCGCGCGCGCCTTCCTTGACCTTGACTTGCACCACCACGGTATCGCCGGGGGCAAATGCGGGGTAGGTCTTGCCGGCGGACAGCCGGGCGATTTCTTCTTGTTCGAGTTTCTGGATCAGGTTCATGTTGCATGACTCCGTGTCGTTCAATGGCCTGTGGCCTGACGCGCAGAGCAGGCCATGCCTGGTGCGCGCGGTTTGTCGTCGGGAGGCTGGCGGTTTGTCGCGCCGGTCTCCCCGTTGTGCTCCCGCCGGAATTCTTCCAGCAG
Source organism: Azoarcus sp. (assembly GCA_031259795.1). Lineage (GTDB taxonomy): Bacteria > Pseudomonadota > Gammaproteobacteria > Burkholderiales > Rhodocyclaceae > WRNU01. Next base: position 4,584 of record JAIRLA010000089.1, on the reverse strand, counting down.
GCGCGATTCTTCCTCATCCAGCCCCCGTTCGGCAAGCAGGTCGGGGCGGCGCAGCCAGGTGCGGCCCAAGGCCTGTTTGAGCCGCCAGCGGCGGATTTGCGCGTGGTTGCCGGAAAGCAGCGTTTCCGGCGCGCGTTCGCACTCGAATATTTCCGGGCGCGTGTAGTGCGGGCAATCCAGCAGACCGGCGGCGAAGGAGTCTTCTTCCGCCGAGTCCGCGTCGTTCAGCGCGCCCGGCAATTGGCGCACCATGGCGTCGATGAGCGCCATCGCCGCCAGTTCGCCGCCCGAGAGCACGAAGTCGCCCAGCGAGATTTCTTCATCTACTTCGCGGTCGAGCAGACGCTGGTCGATGCCTTCGTAGCGCCCGCAAAGCAGGATCAGTCCCGGAATGCGCGCCAGTTCCATGACTTTGCCGTGCGCAAGCGGCGCGCCTTGCGGCGACAGGTAGATGACCGGCCCCGGCGCGCCGAGGGTTTCTTCTTGTTGCCGCCGCGCCCGGGCGATGCCGCGCGCCAGCGGTTCGGCCAGCATCACCATGCCGGGGCCGCCGCCATAGGGGCGGTCGTCGACGGTGCGATGCGCGTCGTGCGTGAATTCGCGCGGATCGTGGAAGGCGACGTGGTATAGCCCGCGCTCCTGCGCCCGCCGCGTGATGCCGCTGCCGGTGAGGGCGGCGAACATCTCCGGGAAGAGGGTGATGATGTCGTAGCGGCGCGCGCCGCCGGGCATGGTTTTGTTTTCCCGCATGGCTTTCCGCTTTACCAATCCTTGTGCCAGGACGTGCATATCGTGCGCGCGCCGGGGTCGACGCGGCTGACGTGGGCGGCTACGAAGGGAATCAGGCGCTCTGTTTCGCCGTCCCGCACCCGGAGCACGTCGTGCGCGCCGGTCGAGAGCAGGCCGGCGACTTCGCCCAGCGGTTCGCCGGCTTCGTCGAGTACCGCCATGCCCATGAGGTCGCCCCAGTAGTATTCATTTTCTTCGGTGCGGGGCAGGGCCTGCCGGGGCGCGGCGATGTACCAGCCGCCGACCGCTTCCGCCGCCGTGCGGTCGGCGATGCCTTCGAGGCTGGCGATCAGGCCCTTGTTGTGCGCCTGGCAGGCGAGCAGGGCGCGGCGCGACCATTGTTCGGCGGGAAGGCTGTCCGCCGGGGCAATCCACCAGTGCGGCATCTCCCGCCACGACAATGGATCGTCGCCGAATGTCTGCACCTTGAGCCAACCCTTGACGCCGAAGGGGACGGCGATGCGCCCCAGTACGATCATGCGCGGCGTTCAGGCCGCCGCGGCGGCCTTGGCGTTCTGCTTGACCAGGCGGGCGACCGTCGGTGAGAGGCGCGCGCCATGTTGTTCCCAATAGGCGAGGCGCTCGGTATTGATGGAAAGCGATTGCGCGGCGCCGGAAGCGATCGGATTGTAGAAACCGACGCGCTCGATGAAGCGCCCATCGCGGCGGTTGCGCGAATCGGCGGCGACGATGTTGTAGAACGGGCGCTTCCTGGCGCCGCCGCGAGCTAGACGAATGACGACCATCTGGATTCCTGCAAAAATGAGGGTGAGTGCCGAAAACCGGCTACTATAGGCGTTCCGCGAGAAGATGGCAAGACCGGCGCCGAGCGGATGAGGCGGCGGTCGCGGCGATCATAAGAATTCTGTACGATCGCCAACCGCCGCCAGGCAGACTACGAGGGGTTCCAGAGTGCGCTGTTTTGCAAAAAACGATCTTGAGTATTTGTTTCTCGATGAATCGCGTCCGGATCGCGCTTCCATGCCGCGGCGGCGCGATGCCGTTATGCCGCCCCGCCGCCGCGCCAGTGCATGAAATCCATCGTTATTCTGATTTCCGGGCGCGGCAGCAATATGGAGGCCATCGTCGGCGCGAACATTCCCGGCGCGCGTATTGCGGCGGTCATCAGTAACCGCGCCGAGGCCGCCGGACTCGCGTTCGCGGCGGCGCGGGGAATATATACCGGCGTCGTCGCCCATGCCGATTATTCCGAACGCGGCCATTTCGATGCCGCCTTGCGGGCGGCCATTGATGTCCATGCCCCCGATCTGCTGGTGCTCGCCGGTTTCATGCGGGTGCTGGGGGAAGATTTCGTGCGCCATTACGCGGGCCGCCTGCTCAATATCCATCCCTCGCTGTTGCCGGCTTTCCCGGGCCTGCACACGCACGCCCGCGCGCTGGCGGCGGGCGTGCGCGTGCATGGCGCGACGGTGCATTTCGTCACGCCCGAACTCGATGGCGGGCCAATCGTGATCCAGACCGTGGTGCCGGTGCTGCCCGGAGACAATGAAGACAGCCTCGCCGCGCGCGTGCTGGCCGAGGAACATCGTATTTATCCGCAGGCGGTACGCTGGTTCGTCGAAGGACGGCTTGCCGCGGATGGGGATGGCCGTATTGCGGTGGGCGGGGCGCGGACGGCGGCGGCGCTGCCGCGGCATTATCCGCCGCTCGACGAGGATTGAAACCGTGACCATGATCGTGAAACGAACGGCGGTTTTCCATTTTTTTTGTGTCGGCTGTGTCGCGCTGGCGCTCATCCTGGGGGCGGCGGCGGAGTGCCGCGCGGCGGAACGGGCGTGGCCATCGGCGGAATGGCCGGTGAGCGGGACGATCGAGTTCCAGGTTTCGTTCGGCGAAGGCGGCATGACCGTGGGGCAGGCGCGCCATACGTGGTCGCATGACCGCGGGCAATACCGGATGGGGCTTGCCGTGGAGACGACCGGAGTGGCCGCCTTGTTGCGCAAGCTGGGCTATGAGCAGCGAAGCACGGGCGGCATCGGGCTGGACGGCTTGCGCCCGCGGCGTTTCGATGTGAGCCAGACAGGCAAGGCGCCGGAAGCGGCGCTGTTCGACTGGAACGACGCCTCCGGGGCGCGGGTGAGTATCCGGCGCGGCGAGCGCGAGCGGCGCCACGCCAGCCTGGCGGCGGGCGACCAGGACATTCTCAGCCTTTGGCACCAGATCGGGCGTCTGGGCGAATTGCCGGAGACCCTGCTGGTGGTGGGCAACAAGGAAGCGCGCCGCGCCAGCGTCACCCGGCTGGAAGATGGCAGCCTGCGGGTTCCCGCCGGTCTTTTCGCCACGCGCCATTTCAGGATCGCGTCCATCGACGACCGTCTCGGCATCGACTTGTGGCTGGCGCGCGAGCGGGGCATGGCGCCGGTACGTGTCATCATTGCCGACGCCAAGGCGGAAACGCTCGTCCTCGAAGCGACCGCCGTGCAAGTACCCGGAAAATGAACAAGGCAAGATGAACAAGGCAAGAAAATCGGATGTCGCCGCGCGCGCCGCGGGCGATTTGCTCGCGTGCTCGACGGCGGCGCTGGACCGTGTGCTCGAATTCGAATATCCCGCCGATGCGGCGCTGTCGCGCTATTTCCGCGAACATCGCGCCCTTGGCCGCCGTGATCGCGCTTTTATCGCCGAAACCGTATATGCCATCGTCCGCCGCCTGCGCTGGCTGCGTCGCCTGTCCGGGCCTGGCGCCACGCCGCGCCGCCTGTTGCTGGCCTGGCTGGCGCGCGGCGAAGGGTGGGCGATGCGCCAGTTCGATGGCCTGGCGTCGGAGGAGGAACGCAACTGGATCGAGACCGTGAAAGCGCTCGAACTCGATGAGGGAAGCCTTGCCGAGCGCGCCGATTTGCCCGACTGGCTCTGTGAACGCCTGCTCGCCACATACGATGAAGCCGGATTGCTGCGCCTGGCGCACAGCCTCAATCGCCCGGCGCCGCTCGATTTGCGGGTCAACATCCTCAAGAGCGGGCGCGATGCCGCGCTCGCGCACCTGCGCGGCGACGGCATCGCCGCCGAAGCCTGTCCGTGGTCGCCGCACGGCATTCGCCTCGTCGACAAGCCCGCGCTGCAAGGGCACGCGCTTTTCGTCGATGGCATTGTCGAGGTGCAGGATGAAGGCAGCCAGCTTCTCGGCTTTCTCGTGCAGCCGAAGCGCGGGGAAATGGTGGTCGATTTCTGCGCCGGCGCTGGCGGCAAGACGCTGCAACTGGGCGCGATGATGCGTTCGAGCGGCCGGCTCTACGCGCTCGACGTGTCCGAGAAGCGTCTGGCGAAGCTGCGTCCGCGCATGGCGCGCGCCGGGCTGAGCAATGTGCATCCGATGCTGCTCGCGCACGAGGGCGATTCCCGTCTCAAACGTCTGGCGGGCAAGGCCGACCGTGTGCTGGTCGATGCGCCATGCAGCGGGCTGGGCACCCTGCGGCGCAATCCGGACATCAAGTGGCGGCAGACTCCGGCGGCCATCGCCGAAATGGCCGCGCGCCAACAATCCATCCTCGGCGCCGCGGCAAGACTGGTACGCCCCGGCGGGCGGCTGGTCTATGCGACATGCAGCCTGCTCGGCGAGGAAAACGACAATATCGTCGATGCTTTTCTCGCCTCCCGCCCCGAATTTATCTTGCAGTCCGCTGAAGACATCCTCGCGCGCCAGGGCATTGCGCCGGAAACAGGCGAACGCCTTCGCCTGCTTCCCTTCCGGCACGGTACGGACGGATTCTTCGCCGCCGTACTGGCGCGCGCGGACGCGCCTGTGGAGTGATCCTTTATCCTCGCAACGCGACA
>JAIRLA010000014.1 GCA_031259795.1 Azoarcus sp. | reverse complement strand
TCAGGCGCGCTCCGTCGATTCCCGCACCAGGCCGATGACGCCTTGTTCGATCAGGTCGAGCGCCGCCTCGAAGGCTTGTTGTGTGCCGTAGTAGGGGTCGGGCACTTCACGCGCGCCGGTTTCGGGGGCGAAATCGAGGAGTAATTTCAGGCGGGGGCGGAGGGGGGCGGGGCAGGCTTTTTTCATTGCTTCGATATGGCTTTCGTCCATGCCCAGGATGAGGTCGAAACGCTCGTAATCGGCTGTTTCCAATCCGCGCGCGCGCAGTTTTCCGAGGTCGTAGCCCCGCGCCGCCGCCGCTTGCAGCATTCTCGGGTCGGGGGCTTGTCTGGCGTGGTAGCGCCCCTGGAGTCCCGCCGAATCGACTTCTATTTTTCTTTCGAGGCCGTAAAGCGCGAAATGGTGCAGGGCGATGCCTTCGGCGGCGGGGGAACGGCAGATGTTGCCCGAGCATACGAAAAGGATCCGGGTTTTTTCTTTCCTGGCCATTGTGGCGTCGATCCGGGGGGTCAGTCTTTCGCCGCCAAGGTGCGCAGGCCGTCGAGGCGCTGGGCGAAATAGCGGTTGTCGAGCCGTTCGAGGCGCACTTTTCCCCGGCTCGATGGCGCGTGGATGAAACGTCCGTCGCCGATGTAGATGCCCATGTGCGAATGGCTGCGGCCTTGTGTATTGAAGAAGACGAGATCGCCCGCCGTCAGTTCGCCGCGCGCGATGGGGCGCGTTTGCCGGGCGATGCTGGCCGCGTGGTGCGGCAGCCTGAGGCCGCTCACTTGTTCCACTACGTAGCTCACCATGCCGCTGCAATCGAGTCCGGCGGCCGGGTTGCGCCCGCCGAACCGGTAGCCGGCGCCGAGCAGGCCAAGGGCGTAGAGCACGATTTCCTGGCGCTGTTGCGCGTGATCGAGCACGAAATACCGCGCCGCCGCCGGAGAGGCCGCTTGTTCCGTGCCGGGGCGCGGCGTGAAGCACGCGGCCAGCGCGGCGCAGGCGAGCAGCGCCGGGATGAGGCCGAGGCGCGCGCGGCGGGCCGCGGATTCAGCCGCCGTCCGCATCGCCGGAGGCGGCGCGCAGTTCGCGCAGCCCGGCCCGGAAGCGCCGGGCGTTATCGACATAATGCCGGGCATTGCCGCGCAGGCGGGCGACTTCTTCGTCGGTCAGCGTGCGGATGACGCGCCCGGGCGAGCCTACCACCAGCGAGCGTTCCGGAATCGTCTTGCCTTCGGGAATCAGCGCATTGGCGCCGATGAGGCAGTCCCCGCCCACCACCGCGTTGTTGAGCACCACCGCGTTGATGCCGATCAGGCTGCCGTCGCCGATGGTACAGCCGTGCAGCATCGTCATGTGCCCGACCGTCACATTCGCGCCGATCGTCAGCGGCACGCCTTCGTCGTTGTGCAGGATGGAACCGTCCTGGATGTTGGCGCCGTCGCCAATGCCGATCGGCGCGTTGTCGCCGCGGATGACTACGTTGAACCAGATGCTCACATCGCGCCCGAGGCTCACGTCGCCGATCACCGTCGCGTTGTGCGCGATCCAGCATCCTTCGCCGATCCGGGGCCTGAGCCTGTCCAGAGCGTAGATGCTCATACTGTTTATTCTCCCTCCGGTTTGTCCGCCGCCCTTTTGCCGCATCCGGCGGTCGCCGATCATAGCAAGCCGGACGCCGCCGTGGTCAATCCCGACACGATGATTCACCATTCGCCCCGCCACTTTGCCGCGCCCGCCCCCGGCGCGCCCGCGAAACGGCGCGAACGGGGGGAGTTGACATTGGCGCTGGCTCCTTTAGAATGCCGCCTTCTCGCATCGCGGGCGCCCGTAGCTCATCTGGATAGAGTACTTGGCTACGAACCAAGGGGTAGGAGGTTCGAATCCTTCCGGGCGCGCCAATGGATTCAAGGGGTCGGGCGTTCTGTCGCCCGGCCCCTTTTTCATTTGCGCCGCGGGCGCGGCGCGCTTTTCCGTGCCATGGGTATCAGCGGCGGCGCGAGCGCGCCGCTGAATAACAAAGGGGAAAAAGGAACGAAACGCTCGATCACTCTCCGCCACAAAGAAATTTCGCTGTCCGGAGGGAGAACGCATTGGCGCTTCATCGGCGTTGCATGTACACGGCGGCGGCGTGCATAATTCCGCGCGGGGTTTTTGTCGTGATTCATTCGCCGCGCGGGGGATATCGCGCCCGGGCAGGCTTTCGGAGGGATGCGTGGATAGCACAATCATTGGCGCCATCATCATGGCGGTTGGAGCAATCGTCGCGGCGGCGCTGAGCATCTGGTACCAAAAGCGCTCGAAAGACGGGGCTGTACCCAAAAACACCGATGAGCCTGTACCCAACAACAACAACAACTCCGGCGGGCAAAACTCGAACGGGGGAAGCGGCAATAATCAGGTGTACGTGGGTGGGGATGTCGGGGGGAGTGTCACGACAGGTAATACCATAAACAGCAACAACACCACCAACACCACCAACATCATCAATAATTACATCACCAACATCACCAACAATTACATCATCCAGCTTATTTCCCAGGAAACCGGCGTCCCGCTCGCCGCTTTGCGCGGCATCCTGGCCAGCATGGGCGAAACGGCGCTCGCCGAGGCGTCCCCGGAGAAAATCGAGCAACTGCTCAGAACCAAGGCCGAGGAATATCTGGCCTTGCAAAAGCAATTGCAAAGATTCACCGGCAACGATCCGGAAGTCGACCGCCTGCGGAAAGCCGCCAAGCAAGCCTTGCAGGAAGGCCGCCTGCAAGACGCCAGGGATTTGCTGCGCCGGGCGCGGCAGCGTGTGCATGAGGCCGGACAGCCGCAGCGCCAAGAGGAAGCCAGTCTCGCCGCCGAGGAGGCGGAAACCGCGAAGCTGCAACCCAACCCGGCCAGCTACCGCGAAGCGGCGGACTTGTTCGGCGAGGCCGTCGCCCTGATCGCCACGGACGACGCCCCGCAGGCCAATGAATACCGGCTCCGGCAAGCCTCCGTGATCGGCGATCTGGGCCGCGAATTTGGCGATAACGATGCCTTGCTGGAAGCCATTGTGCTTTACAGACAGATTTTGTCCCGCATCGACCGCGCCGTGGCTCCGCTCGATTGGGCGGCGACCCAGAATAACCTCGGGGTTGCCTTGTGGACATTGGGCGAACGTGAAAGCGGCACGGCGCGTCTCGAAGAGGCGGTCGCCGCCTATCGCGAGGCGCTGGAGGAAAGAACCCGCGAGCGCGTCCCGCTCGATTGGGCGGGGACCCAGAACAACCTCGGGAATGTCTTGAGCAGCTTGGGTGAACGTGAAAGCGGCACGGCGCGTCTCGAAGAGGCGGTCGCCGCCTATCGCGAGGCGCAGAAGGAATACACCCGCGAGCGCGTCCCGCTCGATTGGGCGATGACCCAGAACAACCTCGGGACTGCCTTG
>JAIRLA010000303.1 GCA_031259795.1 Azoarcus sp. | reverse complement strand
ACAAAACAGCCTTCCGGCGCGCATGTCTTCGACCAAGCCTGCGCCGAGGCCCAGATCGATCACCGCCTCATCCCGCCGCGCCATCCCCAGACGAACGGCATGGTCGAGCGTTTCAACGGACGCATCAGCGAACTCTGCCAGCAAACCCGCTTTGCCAGCGCCGCTGAACTCGAACAGACCCTGAAGGATTATCTCCTGGCGTACAACCACTTCATCCCACAACGGGCCATCGGACATCGATCTCCCGTCGACGCCCTTGCGTCATGGTATGAGCAACATCCTGAATTGTTTGTCAGACAGGCGCATAATCAGGCGGAACGCGACAGTTAGCGTCATCGAAGTCGATGTCGAAATCGGGATGGCTGTGGGCGTATTCGTGGGCCTTGCGGACGAAGGCGAGGCTTTTGTCGCCCATTTTCAGGATGTCGCGGCGCTCTTGCGCGGCAAGGATGATAGCGTGGGGGGCGATCTGGCATATGCACTAACCTAATAGTAAATTAATCCCAAAGTGGATATATTTCAAAAGTAACACCGTTCCCCTGAGCCAAGTTGCTCACTGTTTTACTAGGCCAAATAAGCTATTCTTAATCGAAAAACGTCTTAAAGTAAGGAATTTACAATTACATAATGCGCAATGCGATGCTAGGTTAGTGCATATGGGGCGATCTGGGCGGAAATGGCGTCGATTTGGGTGTTGATCTGGGCGATGGTTTCTTGTGGGATGGCGGTTTGGCGGCGATTGGTTTTCATGAGTGGGTTCCTTTTGTCGGGGAACGGTTTTGTGGATTGCGGTAGGTTACCGCTTTGACCTTGACGGTCATTTGGAATCCATTCCAAGGAAATGCTCGCAATGGATAGCGTGGCGTCAAAATTAGCGATGCTCGCATCGCGGCATATACTGGTCGGGCTGTGCTTCGCTTCTCTTGACCGACCTTTTGCTTCGGGCTATTGCTTACTTATTTAGTTGGCAAATCCGGATATTTCGTATCAACGATACCGGTAATTTCTTTTATTGCATGCCTGAACAAACTCCTTAGAATACTTCTTTCTTTGGCCTCAAATAGAGGCGAATATTTCTTTCCTTCTGGCGTCACGGAGGGCAAATTGTTCCCATAAAATATTTTTTCATACAATTTATCTACATCCTCCTTTAAAAACAAATCAACAGACATGATATCATTATTTAATGAGTATGACACATCATCTAATGTGTTCCATATATTCAGTAGCTCACGAGCAGCATTTTCAGAGAGCGGCTTACCGGGCCTTAACCCGGCAAGCACGCCATTCAAGACATTAAAATCGAAAATGTCCATAGGCTGGTTACTAAGTTGTAAACCATGCCTGTCAGCATACTCAGTTATTTCCTCCTCTGAGCGCGCAAGCAGCAATTGCGGCGGATCATGTTTACACAAAACATAATAGTCCCGCTCTTTGCCAGCACTAACCCATAACAAGAAAAACCTGCGGCTGTCCAATAACCAACAGATTACATAACATAGAGACTCATTCATTCGCCACCTCGCTCGCAATTTTTTTTAATTTGACTGAACTCTGACGCTGCCCCCGTCTTATTGATACGAGGATTATCGCACCCATATTGTTCTCTGAGTAGTCTCTTGGCAAAATCATCACAACTTTCACCTAGGTTTCTAGTTTTACCCTTGGCCCAATTTGGAATATCAATTGCGCGCTCTTTATCAGAACATCGGGACTCTACCCAATACCAAGATCCAGAACTAGATCCCCCGCTCATCAAAGTACCTAAACCACCATCTGCTCCACCACCTCCTGATGGTTGTTGACTATAAACGTAAAGACCTCCCAATATAATAACGACAGGAACAGCGATTCCCCCATTCATGTCAATACATGAAACAGGATTTTCCCCCACATACCCATACCCCCCCAATTCTTCAATCGGGTCCCTCGATAACCACCGCCCGGTTTGCGGCTCATAAGCCCGATACGTCGTCAAATACGACCCGCCGTGGTACTGCATCCCTGCGTAGCCAAACTCCGGCGGCGTTACCGGGCTGTTGGTCAGTTTTCCATACGGATCATAGTCATAACTGGCGGTCACATTGCCCTGTTGATCCAACACATCCCGCACCGAACCAAGCTGATCCTTCGCGTAATACTCCCGTTCGCCCTGGAATTTGCTCACTGGTGTATTGGGTTCCGGGCGGAAGGTTCCTTCGCCAAAATAATACGCAATCGGTTGGTCGTTACCGTCACGCGCTTGGCAAATCGTATCGCCGCACCACGTATAGAGGGTGTAGCCTTGCGAATCGGTCCCGGTAGCGACGTTGCCTGCGGCATCGCAGGTGTACGTCGCTTCGGCGTGGCCCAAGAGGTTGGTGACTTTTACCAGCCGCCCGTTATCGTCGCACTCGTGGCGCGTGGTTTGATTGAGGATGTTGGTCTGGCTGGTCAGTTGCCCGGTGGCGTTCCAGGTGTATTTCGTCGTGCGCCCGGCTGCGTCCCGGATGGTCAGCGGGCGATGGTTGTTGTTCCAGGTGATCTGCTCCAGGGTATCCCACCCTTTGGCGGTCCTTTGCTGGACTTTGATGAGGTCGATGCCGTTTTCGGCATATTCGTATCTGGTCTCGCGGCCCACGGGGTCGATGCGGCTGGTGATCTTGCCGCGCTCGTTGCAGGTCTTCCTCGTCGATTCCTTGCCGCCATTGTCGCGCCACCGTTCAGGCATGTCCTTGAACGAAAGGCTCATCAGCGTGGTCTGCGCGTTCGTGCAGATCATGCCGGGACTGCCGCCGGGCGCTTTCCCGCCGCATTGGCGAGCGCGTGGTCGAACAGGCATGTATTGATGGTTAGATATACCATGTACAAAAACTTGAGCTGACTGAACCAGACATGTAGATACCTATGCCCCGCCAGCGGGGGGAGGGAATTCATCGGAAGAACTCGCCATTGCGAAAACCACCTGTCGTTCCCTCTCCCGCTTGCGGGAGAGGGTCTCCAACCATCCGGCGCGCAGCCCATGCCCGAGCGGCGCCATCATCGCTCCGATGGCGAAACCGCGTCACCGATAGATGTAATGTCCATTGGTATCCGGCGCGACGGCGAGCGGTATTTTATTGGTCATGAAAAGATCGAACCCCTGCTTCAGGTTCCGCCAGAATGCGACCAGGGAAGGGTCGGCGGCATAACGGCGCGCGAATGTGTTCATATTGGCGTCGTTCATCGAAAACGGGAAGATATATACCGGAATCGTCGATTGCCCGCCATTGCGCGCAAATACCGCGTATAAATATAATTCCTTGATTTTGTCGTCGGTAATGGGCAGGCAGCCGATTGTCACGGACGCGCCATGAATGAAAATGTCGCCGCCCAGTTTCCCGGCGTGGCTGCGGCGGCGATCGGCGCTGTTCGGGTAATTGATACCCAGTGAAAGATGGAACTGGCTGGCGGGATTGAAGCGGTCGATGCGATAGAACCCTTCCGGCACCTGGAAATCGCCCTGTTCGGATTTCGGCCCCAGGACGCCCGATCTGGCGGCGATCCTGTACGTCTTGATGGGGCGATAGGCTTTCTCGGCGCGGCTCTTGGCGTAAAGCTCCAGAATGCTTTCATCTTTATACGCGACGATCAAGATATTGAGGTCGGAAACGCTCAGGCCATTTTCCGTCAATGTCCTGGTCAGGACGGAACTCTTTTCTTCCATCGCGCCGCGTACTCGCGCGTATTTTTTCTGGTTTTCCAGGAAAGTGGATTGCGCATCGCCGCACCCGGCCAGGAGCAACGCCGCCAATAACGGCGCGAACACGCCGGGGCGCGCCGCGCCCATGTATCGAATGCCCATTTTCTTTCTCATTTCCTTCTCTTCACGTTATTCCTCGACAATATTTTCCCGATCGATCCACGCGCTTCTGATGGCGGCGATGCCATGCGCCCCCGCCGTGCGCGCGCTATCCATATCGCCGCCGTCCATGTCCATATCGAGTCCGCCAAGGGCAAAGACCGGCAGCGCCAAATCCGCGCCCAGGGCCGCGAAACTTTCCCATCCCAGAGGCGCGCCGCCGGGGTGCGTCGGCGTGTCTTTCACCGCGCCGAGCAGGGCGTAATCCAGCCCCAGCGACGCGGCGTGTTCGAGTTCGGCGCGTGTGTGGCAGGATGCGCCAACCCACGGGAAATCGGGGCGCGCGCCGCACTCCGCCAAGTGAAGCGCCGGCAGGTGCAGGCCGTCGGCGCCGGTCGCGCGCGCCAATTCCGTGTCGCCGTTGACCAAGACGAGCGCGCCCGCCGCATGCGCGCGCCGCACGGTTTCGGCCGCGAACGCATGCCGCCGGCGCGCGGACAGCCCGGCCTCGCGGATCTGGATCAGGCGCAGACCCGCCGCCAGCGCGCGCGCGATCGCGGCGAGCTGCGCCTCGACTCCGATGGCGGAGGCATGGGTGATCCCCATGCGCCGGGGCAGCGCCAACGCCTTGAGAATGGGGCCGTTGGCCGGCAGCATCGGCGCGGGGCTTTCACCGCCGGGCGCGACCCACGCCAAGGCGCTATGGACATGGTCGCGGATGTCGCCCCGCCAATGCGTGACCTCGAAAAAATGCAGCCGGACGCGCGCATGTTCATATTCGTGCACGCGCACGAGCCATGGATGAAAGCCATCGACAAAAATGCCCAATTCCTCGGCCAGTTCGCGGCACAGCGCCTGCGCGGGCGATTCGCCCATTTCGACCTTGCCGCCGGGGAATTCCCAATAACCCGGATAGAAAGTGTCCGGCGCACGCTGGCCGAGCAAGAAGCGGCCATCGCCACGCACGATGACTCCGGCGGCGACATCGACGGTCTTGCGGCTCATGGCCGATCCGGACCCGCACCCTCGCCGTCCCCATCGTCATCGAAGCGCCCGGCGTAATCGCGCGCGAACTGCCACGCCACCCGCCCCGAACGCGAACCGCGCATCAGCGCCCATTGCAGGGCCTCCTGGCGCGCGGCGGCGATGCGCGCCGGCGGCGCTCCGAACATTTCCAGCCAATGGGCGGCAATATCGAGGTACTCGTCCTGCCCGAACGGATAGAAGGACAACCACAGCCCGAAACGCTCGGAGAGCGAAACTTTCTCCTCCACCGCCTCGCCGGGATGGATTTCGCCGCCGGCGTGGCGCACCGGCATGTTCTCGTCGTGGTATTCCGGCATCAGGTGGCGGCGGTTGGATGTCGCGTAGAGCAGCACGTTGTCCGCCATGCCGGACATCGAACCGTCGAGCGCGCTCTTGAGCGCCTTGTAGCCCGCCTCGCCTTCCTCGAAAGAAAGATCGTCGCAGAAGACGATGAAACGCTCGGGCCGTCCGGCCAGCAGTTCCATGATCTCCGGCAAGTCGACGAGATCGCCCTTGTCGACTTCGATCACGCGCAACCCCCTGTCCGCGTATTCATTGAGCAACGCCTTGACCAGCGAGGACTTGCCCGAACCGCGCGCGCCCGTCAGCAAGACATTGTTGGCGCGCCGCCCGGCGAGGAACTGCCGCGTATTGCGGTCGATGCGCGCCTTCTGCTCGTCGATGTCCCGCAAATCCCGCAGACGGATGCGCGAAAGCGCCGTGACCGCCTGCAAACTCGCCCGCCCGTAGCGCCGCCGCCACAAGAAGGCATGCGCGGCTTGCCAATCGGGCGCGGCCGCCGGGCCGGGCAATACCGCCTCCAGCCGCGCCAGTATCCGTTCGGCGCGCGCGAGCAGCGCTTCCAGTTCAGTCGCCGCCGCCGCCATCGCCCCCGCCGCCATCGCCGCTATCGCCATCCCATCCACCGTCCATGCTCGCGCCGCCGCGTCCCCGCGTCCCTGTGCGCGATCGCAACGCCCACAATACGGCCAGCACCAGCGCCAGGACGATGCCGACCTCGAAAAAAGCCACCCACATCGCGCTCTCCCTGGGCGAGCGCCGCCCGCCCGCCGTTATACTGAATATCGGATTGAAAATCGAAGCCGCCCAGTTTATCCCGATCAGCCCGTTCCGGTCGCGCCATGATCCAGTTCCCCAGGATTTCCCCACTCCGCCGCCTTGCTCTTCCCGCCCTGGCGGCCTGCGCCGCGGCGCTCGTTTCCGCTTGCACCCAGACCGTGCCGGAAGCGGACAACGGCACAATCTCCGCATCCGTCTGCCCGGCGACATGTCCGCCCTGCCCGCCGGAAGATTCTTCCGCTTTCCCGCCCGTCACCGCCCCGGCGAAAGCGCCCGCGAGTTGGCGCAAGGCGGCGTGGGAAGCGCTGCCGGGCTGGAACGACGATGACCCCGGCGCGGCATGGCCCGCCTTCCTGGCCTCGTGCGGCATCCTCGTCCGCCAAGAAAGCTGGCGGGAAACCTGCGCAGCCGCCGCCGCGCTTCCCGTCCCCCTGGCGGATGGCGAAGCGCGCCGCTTCTTCGAGCAGCGCTTCACCCCATGGCAATCCATTGGCGGCGACGGCGAACAGGGCCTCGTCACCGGCTATTACGAGCCGCTGATCCGCGGCAGCCGCCAGCGCTCGTCCGCCACGCCGTGGCCGATCCTCGCCCCGCCCGACGACATGCTGACCATCGACCTTGCCGGGGCGCACCCGGAACTCAAATCCATGCGCCTGCGCGGGCGGCTGGCCGGCAACAAGGTCGTCCCCTACTGGACGCGCGGGGAACTGAGCGAACGGCAGGACAAACTCCCCGCGCGCGCGCTGTTGTGGGCCGCCGATCCGATCGACCTGTTCTTCCTGCAAGTGCAAGGCTCGGGACAAGTCGAACTGCCCGACGGCGGCCGGGTGCGCATCGGCTATGCCGACCAGAACGGCCATCCCTACCGCTCCATCGGGCGCTGGCTGGTCAAACAGGGAGAACTCAGCGCCGAGCGGGCCTCGATGGAAGGCATCCGCCAATGGGTACGGCGCAATCCGCGCCGTCTTGGCGAGTTGCTCAACAGTAATCCGAGCTACGTCTTCTTCCGCGAACTGCCGCCGGGCGACGGCGGCCCCATCGGCGCGCTGGGCGTACCGCTCCATGCCGGACGCAGCATCGCCGTCGACCCCGCCCACATCCCGCTCGGCGCGCCGGTATTCCTCGCCTCCACCTGGCCGCTGTCGCAAAAACCGCTCGAACGGCTGGTCATGGCGCAGGACACCGGCAGCGCGATCAAAGGCGCGGTGCGGGCCGACTTCTTCTGGGGCTTCGGCCCCGAAGCCGGCGCGCAAGCGGGCAAGATGCGGCAGCAAGGCAGGATGTGGGTATTGCTGCCGAACGCCGTGACGGCGGAAGAGATCGCGGATAAACGATAAGAACTTGGCATGTCCCGCTGTCTGCGGGCATGGGGCCACACGCTATGTTTCCTCTGCCGCTGTCGATACAAAACCAGAGTGGCGCGTAGAGGCCCATGCCGTTTGAAGCGGGATGTCCACGGCTGTTCGCGCCGCGCTTCCGATGCATCGTCCGGCGCGGAGCGCCCGGAGCGCCGTTCGATGCACTCCGAGCGCCTTGCACCGCACTCCGAGCGCCTTGCAC
>JAIRLA010000054.1 GCA_031259795.1 Azoarcus sp. | reverse complement strand
CTGTTCGAGCTGACCGTGCGCGACATCGACAACAACGGCACCATCACCGGCGTCGGCCTGAAATGCCCCGACCGCTTCATGATCACCTGACGCCGGGAGCCGGGGATCGGGGAAGAGGGTTTCAGATAGAATAATTCTCGTGCATGAACCCGGCGGAGCGGCGACATATAGATACCTATGCCCGCTTGGCGGGGTTTCCGGGAAATTTCCTCGCTGTCTCCCGGCATGGCCGGCGTCGAGGAAACGAAACTGGAGGTTCGCCGCCAACCCGGTATAAAATCCCGGCTTTGTTGAAAGCTGGCCGGAAATGCGCCGGGCCGACGGTATTTTTGACTCCCATCAGGATTTTTTGCATGCAGACCACTCAGGAAACCACGAACGCGCTCGAACGCCGCATCGACATGTCCGTTGCCTTGGCGGATATCGACAAGGATGTCGATACTCGTCTCAAGAAACTCTCCCGCACGGTGAAAATGCCGGGTTTTCGTCCGGGCAAGGTGCCGCTCAAGGTCGTGGCCCGGACTTACGAACCGCAGGCCCGTTCCGAGGCGATCGGGGCCGCGGTGGAAAAAGCCTTCGGCGAGGCCGTGCGCACGCGGAATCTGCGCGTGGCGGGTTATCCGCGCATCGAGCCCAGGGAAAGCAGCGTTTCCGGCGTGCTCGAATTCAGCGCCATCTTCGAGGTCTATCCGGAGATCGTCATCGGCGATCTTTCCGGGCGCGAGATCGAACGCCCGGTGCTCGAAGTGGGCGAAGCGGAGGTCGTCGAGACCATCGAGATCCTGCGCAAACAGCACACCCGTTTCGAGCTTGCCGAACGCGCCGCCGCCGGAGGCGACCGGGTCGTGATTGATTTCGTCGGGCGCAAGGATGGCGAGCTTTTCGAGGGCGGGCAGGCGCGGGAATTTCCTTTCGTGCTCGGTTCGGGAACGATGCTGGCGGCGTTCGATGCGGAGGTGATCGGCCTCCGGGCGGGCGAGAGCAAGACCTTCGCCCTGACTTTCCCCGAGGATTACCACGCCCGGCACCTGGCCGGACAGGCGGTGCAATTCGAGGTGACGGTAAAGAAAGTGGAAGCGCCGGCGCTGCCGGAAATCGACGCCGATTTTGCCCGGACGCTCGGCGTGGAAGATGGCGACATCGCCAGGCTGCGCGAAGAGGTCAGGGGCAATCTCGTGCGCGAGGTCAAACGCCGCATACAGGCCAGGGTCAAGGATCAGGTGACGAACGCCTTGCTCGCGGTGACGCCGATTGCAGCGCCCAGGGCGTTGGTGCGCGCCGAGTCGGAGCAACTGGCCAATAACGCCCGCCGCGATCTGGAGGCGCACGGCCTGGCGGTCGACAAGATTCCCGTGGAACCGGCATGGTTCGCCGGACAGGCGGAACGGCGGGTGAAACTCGGCCTCATCATGGCCGAACTGGTGAAGGCCAACAAGCTGCACGCCAGGCCGGAGCAGGTGCGCGCATTGATCGAGGATATGGCGGAGAGCTACGAGGAGCCGGAGGAACTGGTCCGCTGGTATTATGCGCAGCCCGAGCGCCTGGCACAGATGGAAGCAATCGCAATCGAGAACAATGTCGTTGAATGGGTATGCTCCCGCGCCAGGGTCGACGACAGGACGGTTTCCTTCGATGAACTGATGGGCAATGCCGCGGCGCGCGATGCCGCGCCAAAACAGATAAAAACGGACGAACAATGAACAGGATTCCCCAACAAGGCGGCGGCAATGAATGGAACCCGGTCGGCCTCGGCTTGGTGCCGATGGTCATCGAGCAAAGCGGACGCGGCGAGCGCGCCTACGATATTTATTCACGGCTGCTCAAGGAGCGGATCGTATTCCTCGTCGGCCCCGTCAACGACGCCACGGCCAACCTGATCGTGGCGCAACTGCTGTTCCTCGAATCGGAAAATCCGGACAAGGACATTTATTTCTACATCAACTCCCCTGGCGGCTCGGTGACGGCGGGGCTGGCCATCTACGACACCATGCAGTTCGTCAAGCCCGACGTCAGCACGCTGTGCGTCGGACAGGCGGCGAGCATGGGAGCCTTCCTGCTCGCGGCGGGCGCCAAGGGCAAGCGTTGCTGCCTGCCCAATTCGCGGGTCATGATCCACCAGCCGCTGGGCGGTTTCCAGGGACAGGCGTCCGACATCGAAATCCATGCGCGCGAGATACTTTACCTGCGTGCGCGCCTGAATGAGATGTTGTCAAAACACACGGGCAAGCCGATCGGACAAATAGAAAAAGATACCGATCGGGATAATTTCCTGTCTGCCTCCGCGGCGATGGAGTACGGTCTCATCGACAAGGTGATGACTACCCGTGGCGATATCTGACCAGGAGAGCGATCATGCCGGACAAAAGAACGGGCGCGGATGGAGAAAAGCTGCTTTATTGTTCGTTTTGCGGTAAAAGCCAGCACGAAGTCCGCAAATTGATTGCCGGGCCGTCCGTTTTCATTTGCGATGAATGCATCGGATTGTGCAACGACATCATCCGCGAAGAAATCGCCGATGGATTGGGCGTGGAAAACATCCGCGGACAATTGCCCACGCCCCACGAAATCTGCGCCATCCTCGACCAATACGTGATCGGACAGGCGCCGGCCAAGCGCAGCCTGTCGGTGGCGGTCTATAACCACTACAAGCGCCTGCGCCATCTGGGCAGCGCCAGCGCCATCAAGGACGATGTGGAACTCGCCAAGAGCAACATCCTCCTGATCGGCCCGACCGGCTCGGGCAAGACGCTGCTGGCGCAAACCCTGGCGCGGCTGCTCAACGTGCCTTTCGTGATGGCCGACGCCACCACGCTCACCGAAGCCGGCTATGTCGGCGAGGATGTCGAGAACATCATCCAGAAGCTGTTGCAAAAGTGCGATTACGACGTCGAAAAAGCGCAACAGGGCATCGTCTATATCGATGAAATCGACAAGATCTCGCGTAAATCCGACAACCCGTCGATCACCCGCGACGTATCGGGCGAGGGCGTGCAGCAGGCGCTCCTGAAACTCGTCGAAGGCACCATCGCCTCGA
The DNA here is from genome assembly GCA_031259795.1 of Azoarcus sp. Taxonomy (GTDB): domain Bacteria; phylum Pseudomonadota; class Gammaproteobacteria; order Burkholderiales; family Rhodocyclaceae; genus WRNU01. Next base: position 5,922 of record JAIRLA010000054.1, on the reverse strand, counting down.
TTCCGCCGCAGGGCGGGCGCAAGCACCCGAATCAGGATTTCATCCAGGTCGACACCACCAACGTGCTTTTCATCTGTGGCGGCGCCTTCGATGGACTGGAAAAAGTCATTCTCAATCGCACCGAAAAAGCCGGAATTGGTTTTGGCGCGGAAGTGAAAAGCGGCGAAAGCCGCAGCCTCACCGAAACATTCGGCCAGGTCGAACCGGAAGACCTCATCAAGTTCGGCCTCATCCCCGAACTCATTGGCCGTCTGCCGGTGGTGGCGAGCCTGCACGAACTGGACGAGGACGCGCTGATCCGCATCTTGATCGAACCCAAGAACGCGCTGGTCAAGCAATACCAGAAGCTTTTCTCGATGGAAGGCGTCGAACTCGAAATCCGCCCGGCGGCGCTGCACGCGGTGGCGAAAAAAGCGATCCGGCGCAAGACCGGCGCGCGCGGCCTGCGCTCGATCCTCGAAATGGCATTGCTCGACATCATGTACGATCTGCCCAGCCTCGAAGGGGTTGGCAAGGTCGTGATCGAAGAAAACACGATCGAGGAAAACGCCAAGCCCTTGCTCATCTACACTGAACACGCGAGAGTTGCCGGCTCCAACTGAAAAACCGTCCCGGCGGCGAGCGCTCCGGCCCGCCCGGCCACTTGAATAAACGGAACCGCGCCCTGATATGGGGGCGGCTTCGTTCATGAGGATCAATACAATGTCGGCTTCCGACGATTTTTCCGACGCACAACAAATGGAACTGCCGTTGCTGCCATTGCGCGACGTGGTGGTGTTCCCGAACATGGTCGTCCCGCTCTTCGTGGGCCGCCCCAAATCGATCAAGGCGCTGGAAGTCGCCATGGAGGAGACGGGCAAGACCATCCTCTTGGTCGCGCAACACTCGGCGGCCAAGGATGAGCCGTCGATCTCCGACCTCTACAGCATCGGCTGCGTCGCCCGCATCCTGCAAATGCTGCGGCTGCCCGATGGCACCATCAAGGTGCTGGTCGAAGGATGGCGCCGCGTACACGTCGACGCGGTCGACGACCGGAACCAGTTGTTCTTCGCCCGCGCGACCCCGGTGCCTTCCGCGGGCAAGGACAACACCGAAGTCGAAGCGATGCGGCGCGCGATCATCGCCCAGTTCGATCAATACGTAAAACTCAACAAGCGAATCCCGACCGAAATCATCGGCTCGCTCGCCGGCATCGAGGACACGGGCCGGCTTGCCGACACCATCGCCGCCCACCTGCCGTTGAAACTCGAACAAAAGCAGGAAGTGTTGCAGATGCTCAACGTCGGCGAGCGCCTGGGCCGGCTGCTGGCGCAGATCGAAAACGAAATCGACATTCTCCAGGTCGAAAAGCGCATCCGCGGGCGGGTCAAGCGCCAGATGGAGAAAAGCCAGCGCGAGTACTACCTCAACGAACAGGTCAAGGCCATCCAGAAAGAACTCGGAGAAGGCGAGGAGGGCGCCGACTTTGAAGAAATAGAGAAAAAGATCAAAAGCGCCGGCATGCCGAAGGAAGCGCTGGCCAAAACGCAATCCGAATTCAAGAAGCTGCGGCTGATGTCGCCGATGTCGGCGGAAGCCACCGTGGTGCGCAACTACGTCGACGCCATGATCGCCCTGCCGTGGAAAAAGCGTTCCCGCGTGAGCAAGGATCTCGCCGCCGCCGAGAAAACCCTCGATCAGGATCACTACGGGCTGGAAAAGGTCAAGGAGCGCATCCTCGAATACCTCGCCGTCCAGCAGCGCGTCGACAAGGTGAAAGCGCCCATCCTGTGCCTGGTCGGACCGCCGGGCGTGGGCAAGACCTCCCTCGGACAATCCATCGCCAAGGCGACCACGCGCAAATTCGTGCGCATGGCGCTCGGCGGCGTGCGCGACGAAGCCGAAATCCGCGGCCACCGCCGCACCTACATCGGCTCGATGCCGGGCAAGATCCTGCAAAACATGACCAAGGTCGGCGTCAAGAACCCGCTCTTCCTGCTCGACGAAGTCGACAAGCTCGGCATGGACTTCCGCGGCGACCCGTCCTCGGCCCTGCTCGAAGTACTCGATCCCGAACAAAACCACACCTTCCAGGACCACTACATCGAAGTCGACTACGACCTCTCCGACGTAATGTTCGTCGCCACCGCCAACACGCTCAACATCCCGCCGGCGCTGCTCGACCGCATGGAAGTGATTCGTCTCTCCGGCTACACCGAGGACGAAAAGGTCAACATCGCCCTCCGCTACCTGCTGCCCAAGCAGTTCAAGAACAACGGCCTCAGGGCGGGCGAACTGACCGTGACCGAGGAAGCCCTGCGCGACATTTGCCGCTACTACACGCGCGAAGCCGGCGTGCGCGGCCTCGAACGCGAAATCTCGAAAATCTGCCGCAAGGTCGTGAAAACGCTGGTACTCAAACCACGCGCGAGCAAAGTCGTGGTCAACGCCAAAAACCTCGACAAATACCTCAGCGTGCGCCGCTACAGCTTCGGCATCGCCGAAAAGCAAAACCAGATCGGACAAGTGACCGGGCTGGCATGGACGGAAGTCGGCGGCGAACTGCTGACGATCGAAGCGGTGGTATTGCCCGGCAAGGGCAAGGTCATGACCACCGGCAAACTCGGCGAAGTCATGCAGGAATCCATCCAGGCCGCGCTCTCCGTCGTGCGCCGGCGCGCGCGCTCGCTCGGCATCGAAGGCGACTTCTACCAGAAAAGCGACATCCACATCCACCTGCCGGAAGGCGCCATTCCCAAGGACGGCCCCTCGGCGGGCAGCGCGATCACCACCGCGCTGGTGTCGGTACTGACCGGCATCCCCGTATGCTGCGACGTGGCGATGACCGGCGAAATCACCCTGCGCGGCGAAGTCCTGCCCATCGGCGGCCTGAAAGAAAAACTCCTCGCCGCCGTGCGCGGCGGCGTCGCCCGCGCCCTGATTCCGGAAGAAAACGTCAAGGATCTCGCCGAAATCCCGGACAACATCAAGAACACGATCGAAATCATCCCGGTACGCTGGATCGACCAGGTACTCGAACTGGCGCTCGAACGCAAGCCCGTGCCGCTGGACGATCTCGAAGAAGCGGTTCCCGTCCCGACGGTCGGCGCGGAAACCCCGGCGGCGACAGGCGCCCCGCAAACCATACGGGCGCACTGACCCGCCGCCTTTCACACGGCTTGCAATCTTCCCTCGCCCGGAGCGCCCCTGCCCCCGTCCCCGCCGCCCGTCCGTCGCCCCGCCGCCCATAGCGGACAGACGCGGCGGACAGGCGGCGGCGCGACACGCTGATTACAGTTTCCGCAAGCCTTGGCTATCGTTACTTTCGCCCGCCATCGTCTTTCTTCGCCCGCGGCGGGCAAGCAGGACGTCCGCCACAGGCACGCATAAAGTCAACGCCAGTGCCAGCATGGCGAAAAAGCGATAGCTGGCAATCATGGCGGCAATTTTCGCGGCGGCATAATCGCCGAACAAATCGCCGCCCTGTCCAATCAGGTTGAGAAAGCTTTCTTTCTGGATGGCATCCAGGCCGCGTTTCACATTGCCACGGCTCAATCCGGTAATGTCAGCCAACTTTCCCCGCATTATATCAACACATATATCAACGACAAAAGTGCGGGTGCTTTCAGGAAGTTTTTGCCAAAAAGCGCTTGCGCCATCAGTCCCTTCATTACTGAAAACGTTGTCCAGACTCTCTCCAATCATCTTTCTCAGGATTTGCAGGACATCTTCCGGCGTCGAGCCAGCGAGCATATCGTGATACTTCACGGGCAAGTCGCGCAAGGCGCCGGCGAGAAGCCGGTTGACAGGAGGAGCCAGTTCATTCCTGATGAGGGAAGAAGCCTGCTGGCCGACGTTGGATGAAGCGCCATATACCGCGCCCAGCGCCATGAACACAATCGGGATATAAAGATAATAGAGATAAGTAAACTTGTCCCAGATCGGGTTCCGCCGTTTGAACCAGCGGTATTTCCGGCAACAAAACAACACCGGCAGGCTGGCAACGAAAAACAGGACGACATGTTTCAGCGTTGCCTGGATCAGGCCCATTATATCTATATTCGACATGATGAACTTCAGCACAGCCGTATCACTGACGCTGGCAATCGTGCCGGCGACACTTCCGAAATCCGGCCAGGCCCACCCGGCATGGGCCAGGGAGACGAACGACATCAGGCATGCAAGCATGCATTTGGGAATATGCTTCATTGTTTGATTGTTCCGTTTACATTGCGGGCGGCCATGGGATCGACCAAGCATCCGGAGCACGGTCGGAACACGAGCGAACCTCTTGCAAAAACCCGGACTTTCCAAATGATCCGCCGCGCCGGGCAATCTGGAAGAGAAGACGCGGGCAACCCGCGGCCAGCCATTCGCGGTACGATGCGGGCAGTAATATCGATTCCAATTGATAAACGCGCCCGCCCATGGATACTACCCTTCACGAACTCTCGATGCAATGTCGGCATGTCGTCCAACGCGAGTCGATTCCCGGCCTATATCTGTTTCTGTCTGCGCCAGGACAAGCACGGAAAGAACAGCAGCAGAAACGGACAGAGGCGGCGATATGAGCGGGCCGACGACCGTTTCCATGCTCTTCCACAACATGATCGTGGAGGCCATCGCGGATCATGAGGCGAGCCTGGCCGTGCTGGAAGCGCGCTGTGAGGCGCGGGAAGCGCGGCGGCTGGCGCGCCTGGCGGAAAACCGGGAGCGGATGACGCGCCTGCGGACACAGATCGACCAACTGGAACAAAAACTGGCGCGGATCGCCGCGCTGGCGGAAGAAGACCTCCCCGATTTCACCGCCCGCCGCGCAACCTTGCAGGGCGCCGGATTGGAAGACTGGGGCGCTTATATCCAGGAACTGGAAGCCCGGATCACGGCGCTCGAAGGGCGTCTGGCGGCCAGCGCCGCGCAGACCTCCGTACAGGCGGCGCTGGCGGAAATCGGCGAGACGCCGGAGATCGCCGACCTGTTGCGTCTTTATCTCGCCCAGCGGCAGGCCATGCGCCAGGAAGCCGACCAGACCGCCTGGAAAACGACGGTGGCGCGGATTCTGGCGCGGCTCGACCTGCCCGCCGGAGAGGCCCTGCCGCCGCGCCTGGAAGCGCTGGCGCGGGCGGTGATTCTCGCGGAAACGCCGGAAAAGGCCGATCTGTGGGGCAACGAGTTGCGCTTCGCGGTACAACAATACCGCGCGGAAAAAAAGCTCCGGCAAAAAGACGCCCGGGATGCCGAAGCATGGCTGAATCTTTTTCCGGAAGATTTCCTGCCGGCCCCGCTCCACGCGCTGCTCTCGGAGGCGGCGGCGGGGCTTTCCCGGCTGGATGCCGAAAGCCGTGAAGCGCTGGAAGACTTGGCCGCGCGTTTCGGGGCGGAAAGCGAAGCGAAAAAAAATCAGGCGGCGGCCCTCGTACTCGAACGATCCCTGCTCGATCTGGGCTATCAGGTGGAAAACATCGGCGAAACCCTGTTTTCCGAAGGCGGCGTCGTGCATTTCCAGAAAGCGGGCTGGGACGAATACCATGTGCGCCTGCGCGCCAACGCCGAAGAAAAGACCATCAATTTCAATGTAGTGCGCCCCAATGACGTGGAAGAGCACGCCCTGCGCCGGCAGCGGGATTTCATGGCCGAGGAGCGATGGTGCGCCGAATTCCCGAAACTCATGGAAACCCTGGCGGCGCGCGGTCTGGGGCTTGAAGTCGAGCGCCATCTCGCGGCGGGCGAGCTGCCGGTGCAAGCCGTTCCGCCGGAGCGTCTCCCCGTGTTCGCCAAAGAAACAAACACCAGACGCCGCGCCGCGCCACGCCCGCGCAGCCTCGAAGCGCCGGAGAGCAAGCGCGGCTGATATTGATATTCTTCGACGCCGGGGGAGCCTGCTCGCCGCCCGAGCGGGAAGGGAATTCATCGGGAAGAATGCGTCATTGCAAAAGCCTCCCC
>JAIRLA010000051.1 GCA_031259795.1 Azoarcus sp. | reverse complement strand
TTTCGGCTTGCCGCCAAAGATTTGGTAAACTCTTTCGCTTTACATACAACGCATTCACGTGAAGATGACCGTTTCCGACCCGCCTCTCGTCCGTCTGGAGCAAGTGCATTTCGCCTATGGCGAGCGCGAGATCTTGCGGGGCGTCGATTTGACCGTGCGGCGCGGGCAGGTGGTGGCGATCATGGGCGGGAGCGGTTCGGGCAAGACGACGCTCCTGCGCCTGATCGGCGGGCAGTTGCGGGCGGACGCGGGCAAGGTCGAAGTGGATGGGCAGGCTCTGGATTGTCTGTCGACGCCGGAACTGTATGCGCTGCGCCGCCGCATGGGGATGCTTTTCCAGTTCGGGGCGCTTTTCACTGATATGAGCGTGTTCGACAACGTGGCTTTTCCGTTGCGCGAGCATACCGGCCTGCCCGCCGAACTGATCCGCGATCTGGTGCTGATGAAGCTCCAGGCCGTGGGCCTGCGCGGCGCGGCTCCGTTGATGCCCGCCGAATTGTCGGGCGGGATGGCGCGGCGGGTGGCGCTGGCGCGGGCGGTGGCGCTCGATCCGATGCTGATGCTCTACGATGAGCCTTTTGCCGGTCTCGATCCGATCTCGCTCGGCGTCACCGGGCAATTGATCCGCCGCCTGAACGATGCGCTGGGCGCGGCTTCCATCATGGTGACGCACGACGTGCAGGTTTCGCTCGATCTGGTCGATTACGTTTATTTCGTCTCGGAGGGCCGCATCGTGGCGCAAGGCGCGCCGGACGAGATCCGCGCTTCGTCCGCGCCGTTCGTCCACCAGTTCGTCCATGCCGAGGCCGACGGCCCGGTGCCGTTCCATTATCCCGCGCCGCCGCTGGACAGCCTGCTCGACGGGGCCGCGGCATGAGCGCGCTGGCCGGGGTGTTGCGCAGGATCGGGGCGATGACTGTCGATGGCCTCTGGCGGCTCGGGTTCGCCACGCGCTTTTTCCTGACGCTGCTGCGTTATTCCGGGCAATCGTTCCGCCGCCTGCCGCTGACCATCCGCGAAATCTATTTCAGCGGCGTGCTCTCGCTGCTCATCATCCTCGTGTCGGGGCTGTTCGTCGGCCTGGTGCTGGGCTTGCAGGGGTACGACATTCTGCAACGCTTCGGATCGAGCGACGCGCTCGGTATCATGGTGGCCTTGTCGCTCCTGCGCGAACTGGGGCCGGTGGTGGCGGCGCTGCTGTTCGCCAGCCGCGCCGGTTCGGCGGTGACCGCCGAGATCGGCTTGATGAAAACCACCGAGCAATTGCAGGCGATGGATATGATGGCGGTCAATCCCATCGCGCGGGTGGCGGCTCCGAGGTTCTGGGGCGGCGTGATTTCGATGCCGCTGCTGGCGGCGATGTTTTCGGCGATGGGGATTTTCGGCGGCTGGCTGATCGGCGTGGTGGCGATCGGCGTCGACGATGGCGCGTTCTGGTCGCAGATGCGGGCCTCGGTAGACTTTCGCCACGACGTGCTCAACGGCGTCATCAAGTCCTTCGTTTTCGGTGCGGCGGTGTCGCTGATCGCGGTCTTCGAGGGTTACGACTGCCAGCCCACCGCCGAAGGGGTGTCGCGGGCGATCACGCGCACCGTGGTGAGTTCGGCGCTGGCGATCCTGGCGCTGGATTTTGTACTGACTTCTTTCATGTTCCGAGGTCTTTGATGAGCCGGACGACGCTCGATCTGTGGGTAGGCGTATTCGTGGCGCTGGGTTTCGCGGCGCTGGTTTTCCTGGCGATGAAGGTGGGCGGTTCCTCGGAACTGTCGGGCGCTTCGACCTACGCGGTCACGGCGCCGTTCGACAACGTCGGCGGCCTGAAGCCGCGCGCGCCGGTGAAGAGCGCCGGGGTCGTGGTGGGGCGCGTCGGCGACATCCATTTCGATTCGCGGAATTTCCGCGCCATCGTGCGCATCGACCTCGGCGAACACTACAAATTCCCGCGCGACACCAGCGCTTCCATCCTGACCTCGGGCCTGCTCGGCGAACAATACATCGGTCTCGACCCCGGCGCGGACACCGAAACGCTCAAGGATGGCGACGTGCTGGAGATCACCCAGTCGGCGGTGGTGCTGGAAAAGCTCATCGGCCAGTTCATGTTCAACAAGGCGGCCGAAACGCCGTCGCGGCCATGAAGCGCCATACTCATACGTCCACGACGAGCGCCGTTCCGGCCCGCGCGCGCCTGTTCGCGGCGATGATGGCGGCGCTCGCCGCCGGCTGCGCGACGACGCCGGGCGATCCTCTTGAACCCTACAACCGGGCGATGTTTTCGTTCAACGAAAAGCTGGACAAAGTCGTGCTCAAACCGGCGGCGCGCGCCTACGTGGCGGTGACGCCCGCGCTGGTGCGGACCTGCGTGGGGAATTTCTTCAGCAATTTCAACGATCCGTGGATCGGCCTCAATAATCTGTTGCAGGGCAAACCCACCGCCGCGATCTCCGATGTCGCGCGCTTCGTGGTCAATTCGACCGCGGGCATCGGCGGCCTGTTCGATGTCGCCAGCGGAATACGGCTCCTCAAGCACGACGAAGACCTCGGCCAGACGCTCGGGCATTGGGGCGTCGGCGAGGGCATATTCCTGGTGCTGCCGTTCTTCGGCCCCCACACATTGCGGGACACGCTGGCGCTGCCGCTGGACATGACCGCCGACGATTCGTGGAAAATCGTCCCCCATGTCTCGACCCGCAATGTCATGTCCGCGTTGCAGATCACCAATGAGCGCTCGCGCGCGCTCGGACTCGAACGCACGCTCGAAGAAGGCACGCTCGACCAATACCGCTACGCGCGCGACTTCTATTTGCAACAACGCCGCTACCGGGTGCTCGACGGCAACGTGCCGGTAGAGTACGAGGATTTTAACCTCGACGAAGGCGAGGCCGGGTCGGGAACCCAGGCTGAAGCCTCATCCGGAGAACCGTCTGGAACCCAGTCCGGCGAAACCGAAAACCCGCCCGAAACCCAGTCCGGCGAAACCGGGAACCCGCTCGAAATCCAGACCGGCGAAACCGAAAACCAACTCGAAATCCAATCCGGCGAAACAGGAGAAAACCAATGACCAGAAAACTCATCACCCTCGGCCTCGTTGCGACACTGGCGGCGATCTGCGTTCCCGCGAGCTTCGCCGCCGGAGAAAGCGGGAGCGCCGCCGGCGCCGCGCAGGCGGACGCGCCGGAAACGGCGCCCGACGTCCTGGTGCGGCACGTCACCGATGAAGTGCTCGACATCGTGCGCAACGACAAAGCCATCCAGTCCGGCGACACCCGCCGGGTACTCGAACTCGTGCACGAGCGGGTCTTGCCGCACTTCAATTTCAGCCGCATGACCATGCTCGCGGTCGGCAAGGACTGGCGCGGCACGACCCCGGAGCAGCAGACCCGCCTCACCAACGCCTTCCGTTCCCTGCTGGTGCGCACCTATTCCAACGCGCTCACCCAGTACCGCGACCAGACCATCGATGTCAAGCCCTTGCGCGCCGCCGCGGGCGACAACCGCGTCAAGGTGAGCACCGAAGTGCGCCAGTCCGGCGCACAGCCGATCCCCATCGACTACTCGCTGGAAAAAACGGCCCAAGGCTGGAAAGTATTCGATGTGATCGTGGCCGGAGTGAGCCTCGTCACCAACTATCGCGGCGAATTCGGCGACCGGATCCGCGCCGGCGGCATCGACGGCCTGATCGCCGCGATCGAAACCCGCAACAAAACGCTGGAATCGCGCCAGGGCGGCCAATGATGGCCGAGCGCCTGCGCCTCGACGGCGAACTGAGCATGCGCACCGCCGCCAGCGTGTTCGAGCGCCCCCTGCCCGCGACCGGCGGCGGCTGGATCATCGACTTCAGCGCCGTCACCGTCGCCGATTCCGCCGCGCTCGCGCTGCTCCTCGCCTGGTTGCGCCGGGCCAGGGCGCGCGGCGTCGGCGTCGAACTGCACGCCCTCCCCGAATCGCTGCATGCCCTCGCCCGCCTCTACGGCATCGATGTCCTGCTGCCGGGCGCGGCCTGAGCGCCCCCGCCCGCCAGACCCGGCCGTCCTGTCACCCATGTCCGCCCCCGCGATCCGCATCTCCGCGCTGACCAAGCGCTACGGCGGCGTACAAGCGCTCGCCAGAATCGACCTCGAAATCGGGCAAGGCGAATTCTTCGGCCTGCTCGGCCCCAACGGCGCGGGCAAGACCACGCTCATCTCGGCGCTCGCCGGACTGATCCGCGCCGACAGCGGCGCACTCGCGGTCATGGGGCACGATGTCGTCACCGACTACCGCAACGCGCGCCTCAAACTCGGCGTCGTACCGCAAGAACTGGTATTCGACCCGTTTTTCACCGTGCGCGAAATGCTGACCTTCCAATCCGGCTACTTCGGCATTCGCGGCAACCGCGGCTGGATCGACGAAATCCTCCACCGCCTCGACCTCTCCTCCAAAGCCGACGTCAACATGCGCACCCTCTCCGGCGGCATGAAACGCCGCGTACTGGTCGCGCAGGCGCTCGTCCATCGTCCGCCGGTGATCGTACTCGACGAACCGACCGCCGGCGTCGACGTCGAACTGCGCCAAAGCCTGTGGCAATTCGTCGAACAACTCAACGCCGACGGCCACACCGTCGTACTGACCACCCACTACCTCGAAGAAGCCCAAGCGCTGTGCGGGCGCATCGCCATGATGAAAGCGGGCCGCATCGTCGCGCTCGACACCACCGCCAACCTGCTCTCCAGCGTCGCCCGCAAACTCAAAGTGCGCGCCGGACGGCCCGCCGCCGCGCTCGCCCTCGGCGGCGCGGCGGCGGGAGAATGGGCCGAATTCGCCTTCGACGACCCCGCGGACATCGAAACCCTGCTCGCCCGCCTGCGCGAAGCCGGCGCGGACGTGCTCGAAATCGCCGTGGGCGAACCCGACCTGGAACAAGTTTTCGTGGAAGTCATGCGGCGTGCCTGACCCCTTCCGCGTCTCCCCCTTCATCGGCTTCCGCACCCTCTTCCACAAAGAAGTACTGCGCTTCTGGAAAGTCGGCTTCCAGACCATCGCCGCGCCCGTACTCAACGCCCTGCTCTTCCTCCTCATCTTCTCGCACATCCTCGAACGCCGCGTCACCGTCCATGGCGACGTGACCTACACCGCCTTCCTCGTACCGGGGCTGGTAATGATGTCGCTCTTGCAGAACGCCTTCGCCAACAGCTCCTCATCGCTGATCCAGAGCAAAATCACCGGAAACATCCTCTTCGTCCTGCTGCCGCCCCTGTCATACCGCGCCTTCTACGCCGCCTACGTCCTCGCCGCGCTGCTGCGCGGCCTGTTCGTCGCCATCGGCGTATGGCTGGTATCCGCCCTCCTCATCCAGACACCGCTCGCACACCCGGCATGGGCGCTCACCTTCGCCGTACTCGGCGGCGCGCTGCTCGCCACCTTCGGCCTCATCGCCGGCATATGGGCCGACAAATTCGACCAGCTCGCCGCCTTCCAGAACTTCCTCATCATGCCCCTCACCATGCTCTCCGGCGTCTTCTACTCCATCCACTCCCTACCGCCGCTGTGGCAGAAAATCTCGCATTTCAACCCCTTCTTCTTCATGATCGACGGCTTGCGCCACGGCTTCTTCGGCCAATCCGACACCTCGCCGTGGCTGAGCCTCGCCGTAACGGGCGGCTGCCTCGCCGCGCTCGCCGCCCTCACGCTGGCATTACTCGCGCGCGGCTACAAACTGCGTGGCTGACCAGCCGCGCACAAAGAAAAACCCCATAAAGGAAACCCCCCAATGTTCGACAGCAATGAAATCAAGCGCCTGATCGAAGCAGAACTACCCTGCGAATTCGTCCTCGTCGAAAGCATCGACGGCACCCACTTCAGCAGCATCGTAGTCAGCGCCGCCTTTGAAGGACTCTCGCGGATACACCAGCACCAACAGATATACGCCGCGCTCGGCGCGCGGATGGGCAACGAAATCCACGCCCTGCAATTACAGACCTACACCCCCGGGCAATGGGCCGGAGCGCGCGGCGAACTGGGACTGTGAATCCAGCGGCGCTGCGCGCCGGTTGGAAGGAACTGGATTGCCACGTCGCTGCGCGCCTCGCAATGACGCCCCCCCTCGTCATGTGTGTGTACCGTCCGGGGACATCGCCCCCCATATATACGACAACATCCTCCCCAACTGTTATCCTTCCACCATGTCTTCATGGAGGAAGGGAAAATGGTCTGGAAAGCGAGGGATGTAATGGCACTGAAGAAAGAATTTGTATCGTTT
>JAIRLA010000285.1 GCA_031259795.1 Azoarcus sp. | reverse complement strand
ACTTCCCTCCCCCGCTTGGCGGGCGAGAGGGTGGCCGAAGGCCGGGAGAGGGTTTCGTTCCATACGGAGCGCAGCGACGCTGTTTTCTTTGCGGTGGGGCACGGACAAGCGTCCCGCTCCTTCCTCCCCCTTTTTATCCAGCGGCGCTGCGCGCCGGATGGTTGGAAACCCTCTCCCGCCCCTGACGGGGCACCCTCCCCCGCAAGCGGGGGAGGGGAATCCATCGGAAGAACTCGTCATTGCGAAAACCGCCCCCCCCCTCGTCATTGCGTGGTGCGCAGCGACGCGGCAATCCAGTTCCTTCGATCCGGCGCGCAGCGCCGCTGTTTTCCTGGCGGCGGAGAGTGTACGGACGTCCCGCTCTTCCTCCCCTTTTCTATCCCGCGACGCGGCGCGCCAGGATGAAAAGCGCCAGTACGATGGCGGCGGCGGCGAGGACGGGGAGGTCTCCCCGGCGCGCATAGGGGGTGTCGCCCCGGTAGGCCGGGACGCGTACTTCCAGTACGCCGCGCGTGAAGGCGGGCAGGATCGCCGGGACGGAGCCGTCGGGGAGGACGAGGGCGGTCATGCCGGTGTTGGTGGCGCGCAGCATGGGGCGGCCGCTTTCCAGCGCGCGGGCGCGGGCGATTTGCAGGTGTTGCGGCTGCGCGAAGGAGTCGCCGTACCAGGCCAGGTTCGAGAGGTTGAGCATGAGTCCGGCTTGCGGCAGGCTGGTGATCAGTTCGGCGCCGAAGACGTCTTCATAACAGATGTTGATGGCGATGCGCCGTCCGTGGAGCGTGAACGGCGCTTGCCGCGCCGCGCCGGGGCTTTGTTGCGACATGGGGATGTTCGCCAGGCGGTAGAACCAGCCGAAGAGCGGCGGCGAGTATTCGCCGAAGGGGACGAGATGGTGTTTGGCATAGGTCTGCCCGCTCTCCGCGCCCAGGGTGACGGCGGCGTTGCGGTAGTGTCCGCCGTCGCGGGTGAGCGCGCCGACGATCAGCGTGCCGCCGCGTTCGCCGAGGCTCCCGGCGAGCAGGTCGAGGTAGCCTTTGGGTATCCAGTCGAGGGGCGCGGCCAGGGCGGTTTCGGGCAGTACGACGATTTCGCCGCGCGCCGCTTGTACAAGGACGGCGTTGATGCGCAGGACTTCGGCAAGGTTTTCCGGGCTCCATTTGAAGGCTTGGTCGATGTTGGGTTGCAGCAGCGATACCGCCAGCGCTTCGCCTTCGGGTTCGCTCCAGGCGTGCCGTGATAGTCCAAGGCCGGCAACGAATATGAGGGAAACGGCGGCGATGGGGAGGAGAAATGCCCGGGTCGTCCATCCGTGCGTGCGCAGGGCGGTGAGGCTCGCGGCGATCAGGAAGGCGGAGAAGGCGGTCAGTGCGCCCACGCCATGGACGCCGAACAGGGCGAAACCGGCGGCGAGCGGGCTGGGCGGGGTCTGGCTGTAGCCGATGGCAAGCCAGGGGAAGCCGGTGAAGAGGGCGCCGCGCAGCCATTCGCCCAGGAGCCACGCGGCGGCGAAAAGCGCGGCGCGCCGCAGGGCGCCGCCGCGCCGCCAGCGCAGGTATGCCGCGCAGGCGAGCGCCGGGTAGAGGGCGAGGAAGGCGCAGAAAAGGGAGATGGCGAGCGCCGCCAGCGGCGGGGACATGCCGCCGTAGCGTTCGAGCGCGACGTAGAGCCACGATACGCCCGCGCCGAAGGCGCCGAGCCCCCAGGCGAAACCGAGGCCGAATCCGGCGCGCGTCGAGGCCGCCCGTTCCAGTTGTGCGGCCAGGAGCGCGAGACTGGCGAATGCGAGCGGAAACCAGCCCGCGGGCGCGAAGGCGAATACGCCAAGCGCGCCGCCCGCCGCCGCCAGCAGCGCTTTTGCCGGGGCGCGGAGCGTCATGCGGGAACGGCGCCGGGGTTCGCCCCGGGCGCGCCGGTTTCGCGGTCGACGAGCAGGGTGTATATCCGTCTGTTGTCGGCGCGCAATACGCGAAAGCACAGGCCGTCGATGACGATCGCTTCGTCGTGGCGGGGGAGCCGTCCGAGGCGGCGGATCAGCAGGCCGCCGACGGTGTCGACTTCGTCGTCGCTGAAGGTGGTGGCGAATACGCCGTTGAAGTCGCCGATCGGCGTGGTGGCCTTGACGCGGTAGCGTCCGCCGTGATCGGGGAGGATGTTGCCGTCGCCGCCGCTGAAGTCGTATTCGTCTTCGATTTCGCCGACGATTTCTTCGAGCACGTCTTCGATGGTGACGAGTCCGGCGACGCCGCCGTATTCGTCGACCACGATCGCCATGTGGTTGTGGCTCAGGCGGAATTCGCGCAGCAGGACGTTGAGCGGTTTCGATTCGGGCACGAATACCGCCGGGCGCAGCATTTCGCGCAGGCTGAAGCCGTGGCCGGCGAAATGGCGCAGCAGGTCCTTGGCGAGCAGGATGCCGACGACGTCGTCCTTGTCGCCGCCGATGACCGGAAAGCGCGAATGCGCGGTGCGCATGGCGAAGGCGGTGATGGTTTCGATGGAATCGCTGGCGTGGAGCACGTCCATTTGCGCGCGCGGCACCATGATGTCGCGCACCCGCATGCCGGACATTTGCATGGCGCCTTCGATGATCGACAGGGCGTCGGCATCGAGCAGGCCGCGCTCGCGGGCGACGCGCAGGAGGGCGAGCAGTTCGTCGCGGTCTTCCGGCGCGGGGGTGAGCAGGGCGGAGAGGCGTTCCAGCAGGGTGGGTTTGTCGGATGAAGAGTCGGAACTGTCCATTTCAGTGACGAAAGGAATGCATGCGGCGCGGTTCATGCATAGGGATCGGCGTAGCCGAGTGTGCGCAGGATGTCGCGCTCGCGCGCTTCCATGCGTTCGGCGTTGTCCTTGTCCTCGTGGTCGAATCCTTGCAGGTGCAGCATGCCATGGACGACGAGATGCGCGAAGTGGGCGTCGAGCGCCTTGTTTTGTTCGCGCGCCTCGCGCGCCACCACGGGTACGCAGAGTACGAGGTCGCCGCGCAGGGGGGCGTCCTCGCTTTTTTCTTCGCTGTTGCTGTCGCTGTCGTAGACGAAGGTCAATACGTTGGTGGCGTAGTCCTTGCCACGGTAGTTCTTGTTCAGTTCGCGCCCCTCCGCCTCGCCCACCAGGCGCACGGCGACTTCCACGTCGAGCGCCAGGGCGGCTTGCGCCCAGCGCCGGATTTGGTGCTTTTTCGGGGCGCTGAGGCGATCTTCGCCTTCGAGCGCTTTCTGCACGGCGAGATTGAGCATCGGCGGCGCGCCTGTCCCCGGCAAGTCGAGGGATTCGACCGGAAGCAGGTCGTGACGCACGTCGATCCGCAGGTTGACGACGTTGCAGGCCCCCGCCTGCATGTTGATGATCGGCACCGCCGCTTCGTCGCCCGTCACGTCGGCTTCGATTTCGAGATCGCCCCAGCCGTTTTCCGGAAACGACAGCAGCAGGCGGCGGCCCGCGCCGAAGTCGATTTCCAGCCGTTCGGCGCGCACCCTGCCGCTTTTGCCGTCACTGTCTGTCGCGGTGATCCTGGGCTTATCCATCTGTCTGGTCATGCTCCCTGCCTCGTGGCCTGTCCCTGTTTTCGCGCTCCGGAGCCTGCGACGGCCCCGGTTTCTTATCGTAAGCCTCGACGATGCGCGCCACCAGCGGATGACGCACGACGTCTTCCTTGCCGAAGCGGGTGAAGGCCAGCCCCCGCACCTGCCCCAGCACCGCGCACGCCTCCGCCAGCCCGCTGCGGATGCCGCGCGGCAGATCGACCTGGGTGAGATCGCCCGTGACCACCACTTTCGCGCCGAAACCGATGCGGGTCAGGAACATTTTCATCTGCTCGGGGGTGGTGTTCTGCGCTTCATCGAGAATGATAAAGGCGTTATTGAGCGTGCGTCCGCGCATGAAGGCGAGCGGCGCGACTTCGATGGCGCCGCGCTCGAAAAGTTTGCCGACGCGATCGAACCCCATCAGGTCGTAGAGCGCATCGTAGAGCGGCCGCAAGTAGGGATCGACTTTCTGCGCCAGGTCGCCGGGCAGGAAGCCCAAGCGTTCGCCGGCCTCCACCGCCGGGCGGGTGAGGATGATGCGTTCGACGAGATCGCGCTCGAAAGCATCGACGGCGCTCGCCACCGCGAGATAGGTCTTGCCCGTGCCCGCCGGGCCGACGCCGAAGGTGATGTCGTGCCCCTGGATGTTTTTCAGATATTCGACCTGCCGCGGCGTGCGCCCGTGCAACTCACTGCGGCGCGTGGCCAGCACCGGCGCATCGGCGGGCGCTTCTTCCTGGCTGGCGAGTTCGACCAGCCCGAGCTGGATGTCTTCGCACGGCAGATCGCGCCCGGCCATGGCGTAGAAATGACGCAGCGCCGCCTCGCCCCGGCGCGCATTGCGGCCATGCAGGGTGAAATGCGCGTCGCGCCGGGCGATGGTGATGTCGAAAGCGTTTTCGATCTGGCGCAGATTCTCATCGAGCGCGCCGCACAGGCGGGCCAGCCGCGCGTTGTCTATGGGTTCGAACGATAATTCCAGCGATGTTGCCATCAAGACTCCCTGATCACGATTTCGCCGCGCAGGCTGTGCGGCAGGGCGGCGGTGATTTTCACGTCGGCGAACTGGCCGCTCAGGCGTTCGCGCGCGTGCGGCGGGGCGGGAAAGTTCACCACCCGGTTATTGCCGGTACGCCCGCACAGTTCAGCGCCATTCTTCCTGGCCGCGCCTTCGACCAGGACGCGTTCGATGCCGCCGACCATTGCCTGGCTGATGGCCTGCGCCTGCGCGTCGATGCGCTCTTGCAGACGGGCCAGCCAGGCGAGCTTGGTTTCCCGCGTCACCGGATCGTCGAGATCGGCGGCCGGCGTGCCGGGACGGGCGCTGTAGACGAAACTGAACGCGCCATCGAAACCGACCTCGTCGATCAGCTGCATGGTCTTGTCGAAATCCGCGGCGGTCTCGCCCGGAAAGCCCACGATGAAATCCGAACTCAAGGACAGATCGGGCCGCGCCGCGCGCAGCCGCCGCACGACGGACTTGAACTCCAGCGCCGTGTAGCCGCGTTTCATCGCCGCCAGCACCCGGTCCGAACCCGATTGCACCGGCAAGTGCAATTGCGGCGCCAGCCTGGGCAGGCGAGCGTAAGCCTCGATCAGCCTCGGCGTCATCTCGCGCGGATGCGAGCTTGTAAACCGGATGCGTCCGATACCGGCGAGGCCATGCACGCATTCGAGCAACAAGGCGAAGTCGCCGGTCTCGCCGCCGCCCTTTTCCAGTTCGCCGCGCCAGGCATTGACGTTCTGCCCGAGCAGCGTCACCTCCCGCACGCCCTGCGCCGCCAGCGCCGCGACCTCGGCAAGCACATCGTCGAGCGGGCGCGAGACCTCCTCGCCGCGCGTGTACGGCACCACGCAGAACGTGCAATATTTGGAGCAGCCTTCCATGATCGAAACGAAAGCCGCCGCGCCTTCGACCCGGGGCCGGGGCAAGGCATCGAACTTTTCGACCTCGGGGAAAGAAATATCCACCTGTGGCCGCCCGCTCGCCCTGCGCCGCGCGATGAGCTGCGGCAGCCGGTGCAGCGTCTGCGGCCCGAACACCACGTCCACATAAGGCGCGCGCCGCACGATAGCCTCGCCTTCCTGGCTCGCCACGCAACCGCCAACGCCGATGATGAGTCCGGGTCGCTCCGCCTTGATCCGCCGTACCCGGCCCAGATCGTGGAATACCCGTTCCTGCGCCTTCTCGCGCACGGAGCAGGTATTGAACAGAATGATGTCCGCCTCTTCGGGCTTGTCGGTACGAGTCAGCGGCTCCTGCGCGCCGAGCACATCCGCCATCTTGTCGGAGTCGTACTCATTCATCTGGCACCCAAAGGTGCGGATATACAGTTTTTTCATGCCATCCCAAATACCGGACACGCTCCGGCCACGCCGCCAGCGTCTTGATGCCCGCCAGCGAATCCGCGTAGGGTACTACAGATCTAGATCTTCTTGACACCCCAAGGCCACACACATAGAATCCTCCGGCTTTCCCGGGTGATGTAGCTCAGATGGTTAGAGCGGCGGATTCATAACCCGCAGGTCGGCAGTTCGATCCTGCCCATCACCACCACCCACAGCCGCCAATGCCACCGAAACCCCGACATGGCCATGCGCGAGGCTGACGCGTAACCGGCGGATTTTCCCCCAACGATGACCCGGCGCCGAAGTCATTATTCCCGGCGATACGGGAAGCATCGAAAAACTGGACGCGGATTCATCACTGGAAGCCCGCTTTACGGCGGAGATCGACGCGCCCCCGCCCCGTCACCGCGAAAGACGCCCCACCCTCGTCATTGCGAAGAGCGCATCGACGTGGCAAGTATGTACACCGCCAAGCGGGGGAGGGAACGAAATCATGACTTTTCCCACGCTACAATACCGATGCTTTTACGCACCAATCACCTCGGAAAGGAGGAAACCATGGCGGAAATTTACATTCGCAGCGAAGGCATCGCCGACGAATGCAAGGATAGCAAGCACAAGGACTGGATCGAGGCGCCCGGCGTCATTCAGAACCTATTCCAGTAAACCCGCCGCCCGCCAAGCAAATGGGCGCGGCGGACCCAAAATAAAACCTGAAAGGAGAATGGCATGGGCAAACCCCTCGACCATGAAATCATCGGCATCGAACACGCCGCGCCCATCCGGCTGTGGACGCGGGGCGTACCGGTGGAGGAAGACGCCCGCCGGCAATTGATCGACACCGCGAAGATGCCCTTCATCTTCAAGCATCTGGCGGTGATGCCGGATGTGCATCTGGGAAAAGGCTCGACCATCGGCAGCGTGATTCCCACCAGAGGCGCGATCATTCCCGCCTCGGTCGGCGTCGATATCGGCTGCGGGATGATGGCTGTCCGCACCACTCTTGCCGCCGACGATCTGCCAGACAGCCTGCATGGCCTGCGCGCGGCGATCGAGCGTTCCGTGCCGCATGGTTTCGAGCCCAAACGCGGCGGGGGCGACCCCGGTTCGTGGGACGAGCCGCCCAAGTTCGTCGACCAGGTATGGGCGACGCTTTTGCCGGAATTCGAGCAAATCACCGCCAAATATCCCGTGCTTGCCAGGACCAATAACCGCAATCATCTGGGAACCCTGGGAACGGGCAATCATTTCATCGAAGTCTGTCTCGATGAAGAAAACCGCGTATGGTTCATGCTGCACTCCGGTTCGCGCGGCGTCGGCAACGCCATTGGCCGGCTCTTCATCGAAATGGCGCAGAAAGACATGGAGCAGTATTTCATCCATTTGCCCAACCGCGATCTCGCTTATTTTCCGGAAGGCTGCGAGCATTTCGATGATTACATCAAGGCGGTCGGCTGGGCGCAGGATTTTGCGCGCAAGAACCGCGACGTGATGATGGCAAACTTGATCGCCGCCGCGCGCACGGTGATCGAAAAGCCTTTTTCCGCCGATGTGGAAGCCGTGAATTGCCACCACAATTACGTGGAGCGCGAAACTCATTTCGGCGAAGAAGTGTTGGTGACGCGAAAAGGCGCGGTATCGGCGAAGAAAGGCGAGCTTGGCATCATTCCCGGCTCGATGGGCGCGAAAAGCTACATCGTTCGCGGTCTGGGCAATGAGGAAGCGTTCTGTTCGTGCAGCCACGGCGCGGGCCGCGTCATGAGCCGCAGCGAGGCCAAGCGCCGTTTCACGGTGGAAGACCAGAAACGCGCCACCGCGCACGTGGAATGCCGCAAGGATGCCGAGGTGATCGACGAAATCCCGATGGCCTACAAGGACATCGATGCGGTCATGCATGCGCAGCGGACGCTGGTGGAGATTGTGCATACCCTGCGGCAGGTGGTGTGCGTGAAGGGGTGATCCCAATCAGGGAATCGGGCCGGGAAGGGGGGCGGGGACGGCCACAATATAATGAAGCCTTCTTTTCAAAGGATACTCAGGCATGCAATGCGATAAATGCGGTTCTGATAATACCCGGTGCTTGGCCAAGCGTGCCGCGCTTCCAGAAAAAGCGCCTTATCTGCCCCAGCTGGTCGGCATGGTGATTGCCTTCGTGTGTCTGGAAGCAAATGGATTCGCATGGATCAGGCTTGGCTCCCTACTCATGGCGCTTTGTATCTATGGAATCTATGCCGCATTCCAGCACAACGAGAATGTCTGGCCGGGGCATGGCAGGAAAGCTGGATTTGCCATTTATGTGCAGTGGCACGTACTCCATTATTTTTATTTAAGAATAATCCTTAAATAAAGTTTACAATATATTTACAACTCAATTTGAGCTGCTTTATCTGGACCAGCAAGAACCATAGCCGCCGAAAAATGAACCTCATAAAGATTCATTGTTTGACCATTTTGTTCTATGTTTTCTTTGTAAAAAGGCATTTTTTCTACAAAAATGTCTTGAACGTCAAAAATAGTTTTTTTGCTTTTTTTAACAGTAGCAATATGCACTCTAACATGGGCCAAGCCCTTTGATGGTATGGTCGTAAATGCCACATTGTGATTTTCTTCAAATTCTTTCTCTTTGGGATCACCTTTTGTTGAAGCAAAATACAAAACATTTTCGTTTGATAGATAAACGAAATTTACAATCCTAACATTTGGAATGCTATCAACAGAAGAAGCAAGAGCAATTCGCTGTGCCTTTCCCATGATTTTTTCTAATTCTTTCTTTGCGTCCATAATGACCTCCTTAAATTTATGCAAAAGACATTGCTATTCATGCAGTTTAGTCGAAATATTTAATTTTGTCAACTAGCGGCGAAACCGCTTAAAATCAGAAGAGCAAAAACACCTCTCCTCCGAATGGGACTTACAAAGAACTTTGGCAAAAATAAACTATCACATTCACACCGACGCTATCAAAGAACGCATCATTCCCCAAGTTGTCAACGAACGCCAAAAATCTTTCAAAATGCGGCAATATCTATCATCGCCCCTTGTGAACGCTCGCGCCGCTGATCCCTGCCCCCCGATCCCCGATGCCCCTCTCCTCTATCGAGCCTGATCGTTATTGCGCGCTCTTCGTCGCCAAGGCCGCGCGCCTGCGCCGCGACTTCGCCGCGCACGCTTTGCCCGAATTGCAATTGTTCGCTTCCGCCCCGCTCGGCTACCGGCTGCGCGCCGAGTTCCGCATGTGGCACACGGGCGAGCGCGTCGATTATGCGATGTTCGATCCCGCCGCGCCGCGCCGGGCGATCGCGGTCGAAGACTTTCCCCCCGCCGCGCCGCCCATCCGCGCCCTGATGCCCGTCCTGCGCGCCCGGCTCCTGGCGGACGGAACGCTGCGGCGGGGCATCTTCCAGACGGAATTCCTCGCCACCTTGAAGGGCGAGACGCTGGCGAGCCTCGTTTATCATCGCCCGCTCGATGCCGATTGGGAGGCCCGCGCGCATGCGCTCGCCGCCGATCTCGGCATACAACTGATCGGCCGCAGCCGCGGCCAGAAAATCGTCATCGGGCGCGACTGGCTGGAAGAAGAGTTCGTGGTCGATGGCGCGCGCCTGCGCTATCGCCAGATCGAAGGCGGCTTCACCCAGCCCAATGGCGAGATCAACCGCGCCATGCTCGGCTGGACGCGGGCGCGCGCCGCGAATCTGGGCGGCGATCTGCTGGAGCTTTATTGCGGCAACGGCAATTTCACTGTCGCGCTCGCGCCGTTTTTCGGCAAGGTCTTCGCCACGGAATTGAGCAAATCGTCGGTGGCCGCCGCGCGCCACAATCTGGCAGTCAACGGGGCGCGCAA
>JAIRLA010000260.1 GCA_031259795.1 Azoarcus sp. | reverse complement strand
CTGGAACAGGCGCAGGCGCAATTCGACCACTGGCGCGGGATCTACAACCACGAACGCCCCCACGAGGCCCTATCGATGCAAACCCCCGCCCAGCGCTATGCCCCCAGCCCACGTAGCTTGCCTAGCTCCTTGCCGCCTATCGAATATGGCCC
The DNA here is from genome assembly GCA_031259795.1 of Azoarcus sp. Lineage (GTDB taxonomy): Bacteria > Pseudomonadota > Gammaproteobacteria > Burkholderiales > Rhodocyclaceae > WRNU01. Next base: position 15,945 of record JAIRLA010000260.1, on the reverse strand, counting down.
TGATGACCTGGTACGCAAGGTTCAGCAGGGAGGCTGGATCAGTTTCAGGGGGCGACAACTCCGTGTCTCCAAGGCTCTGGTCGGGCAACCTGTCGCCTTGCGCCCCTGCCTCGAAGCCGATGGCCTGTACAAACTCTACTTCTGCCATCATCATTTTCATTCATTCGATTCGAGAGAACCGAATGTCATTTAGACTGTTACCCATGTCTTGGCACACCTGTTACCCATGTCTCCGGTCCGTACACCCCGCTTGCGGGGGAGGGTGGCCGAAGGCCGGGAGAGGGTTTCCTTCCATGCGGAGCGCAGCGACGCTGATTTCTTGGCGGTGGGGCGTGGACGGGCGTCCTCTTCCTTCCTCCCCCTTTTTATCCAGCGGCGCTGCGCGCCGGATGGTACGAAGCCCTCTCCCGCCCTTCGGGCACCCTCCCCCGTAAACGGGGGAGGGAAGGTTCATCGCATGAAGGGAGTCCATCGGAAGACTCCGCCATCGCAAAAGTCGCTTGCCGTCCCCTCCCCCGCTTGCGGGGGAGGGTGGCCGAAGGCCGGGAGAGGGTTTCCAACCATGCGGAGCGAAGCGACGCTGTTTTCTTTGCGGTGGGAAATGGGCGGGCGTTCCCTTCCTCCCTCCCCCTTTTTATCCAGCGGCGCTGCGCGCCGGATGGTACGAAGCCCTCTCCCGCCCTTCGGGCGCCCTCCCCCGTAAACGGGGGAGGGAAGGTTCATCGCATGAAGGGAGTCCATCGGAAGAACTCGCCATAGCGAAAACCTCCCCCCACCCTCGTCATGGCGAAAGTCTCCCCCACCTCGTCATTGCGAGGAGCGCATCGACGTGGCAATCCAGTTCCATCCATCCGGCGCGAAGCGCCGCTGTTTCGGAGTGGCGTGTAGATACACACGCCCTGGCGGGGAACCCGGAGAGGATTTTTTTTGCTCTTTCAATACGCGGCGGCCACTCCTTGCCTTGAACTCCCGGCAAGCGAGGGATAGAATGCGCCGCTTTCTACTTGACCGAACACGACCAAAGAGTACAACTCACATGGCTCTAGACATTGCAACCAAGGCGCGGATCGTCTCCGAATACCAGCGCGCCCAGGGCGACACCGGTTCGCCGGAAGTCCAGATCGCGCTCCTGACCGCGCGCATCAATGGCCTCACCGGCCATTTCAAGGAACACGGCAAGGATCACCATTCCCGCCGCGGTCTCCTGAAAATGGTCAGCCTCCGCCGCAAGCTCCTCGACTATCTGAAAGACCGGAACGCCGAGAGCTACCGCAAGCTGATCGAACGGCTGGGCCTGCGCAAGTAAAGCCCATCCAAGTGACCGGCCAACAATACCCGCGCAAGCGGGATGATTCCGGCAAAGCCGGGGCGCCCTCATGAAGGGCGTCCCGGCTTTTGTCGTTTCGCGGCCCATGTTTTCTTGCAGTTGTCGTCGGCTGCAATAACCGAGAGGAATTCCCCTTGCTTACTTCAATCAAAAAAACCTTCACCTGGGGGGCGCACACCGTCACCCTCGAAACAGGTGAAATCGCCCGCCAGGCGGGCGGCGCGGTCGTCGTCAACATGGCCGACACCGTGGTGATCGCTTCCGCCTGCGCCTCCAGGAACGTCAAGCCCGGACAGGATTTTTTCCCGCTCACCGTTGATTACGTTGAAAAGTTCTACGCCGCCGGACGCATTCCGGGCGGCTTTTTCAAGCGCGAAGGCCGCCCGACCGAGAAGGAGACGCTGACTTCGCGCCTCATCGACCGCCCGATCCGGCCTCTTTTCCCGGATGGCTTCTATAACGAAGTCCAGATCATCGCCATCGTGCTGTCGCAGAACCCGGAAGTCGACGCCGACATTCCCGCGATGATCGCCGCTTCCGCCGCGCTGGCGATTTCGGGCGTGCCGTTCAACGGCCCCATCGGCGCGGCGCGGGTCGGTTATGCCAACGGGCAATACTTGCTCAACCCGACCGCCAGCGAACTTGCTTCCAGCCAGTTGAACCTCGTCGTCGCCGGCACCGAAGCGGCGGTGCTGATGGTCGAATCCGAAGCGCGGGAGCTTTCCGAAGAAATCATGCTCGGCGCGGTCGTCTACGGCCACGAGCAGATGCGGCACGCCATCCGCGCCATCAACGAACTGGTCGAGATCGCCGGCAAACCGGAATGGGACTGGCAGCCGCCGCCCAAGAACGAAGCGCTGATCGCGCGCGTCACCGAACTTGCCCGCGCCGGTCTCGAAGAGGCTTTCAGCATCACCAGCAAATCGGAGCGCAGCGCCCGCCTCGCCGAAATCGAGAAATCGACGCTCGCCGCCATCGCCGCCGAGGCCGGAAATACCGCCGCCGAGCCGCCGCCGGAAAACGAGGTGAAGGACATCCTCTTCTCGCTCGAAGCGAGCATCGTCCGGGGCCGCATCCTCAACGGCGAACCGCGCATCGACGGGCGCGACACCCGCAGCGTGCGCCCCATCGAAGTCCGCACCGGCGTCCTGCCGCGCACGCATGGCTCGGCGCTCTTCACGCGGGGAGAAACCCAGGCGCTGGCGGTGGCCACGCTCGGCACGGGCCGCGATGAGCAGATCATCGACGCCATCGCGGGCGAATACCGCGAAAACTTCATGTTGCATTACAACTTCCCGCCCTTCTGCACCGGCGAGACGGGGCGTTTCGGCGGCACGAAACGGCGCGAAATCGGCCATGGCCGCCTCGCCAAGCGCGCCCTGCTCGCCGTGCTGCCCAAGCCGGAAGATTTCAGCTACACCATCCGGCTCGTCTCCGAGATCATGGAGTCCAACGGCTCTTCGTCGATGGCCTCGGTCTGCGGCGGCTCGCTCGCCCTGATGGACGCCGGCGTACCGATCACGGGGCACGTCGCCGGCATCGCCATGGGACTCATCAAGGAAGACAAGCGTTTCGCGGTGCTCACCGACATCCTCGGCGACGAAGACCACCTCGGCGACATGGATTTCAAGGTCGCGGGCACCGAGCGCGGCGTCACCGCCCTGCAAATGGACATCAAGATCCAAGGCATCACCAAAGAGATCATGAAAGTCGCCCTCTCGCAAGCCGCCGAAGGCCGCCTCCACATCCTCGACCACATGAAGCAAGCGATCGACGGCGCGCGCGGCCAGGTTTCCGAATACGCGCCGCGCATGATAACGATGAAGATCAACCCGGAGAAAATCCGCGACGTGATCGGCAAGGGCGGCGCGGTGATCCGCGCCTTGCAGGAAGAAACCGGCACGGTGATCGAGATCGCCGACGACGGCGGCATCACCATATCCAGCGTCAGCGCCGAGGGCGCGCAGGAAGCAAAAGCGCGGATCGAAGCAATCACCGCCGAGGTCGAGATCGGCAAGATCTATGAAGGCGCCGTATTGCGCCTGCTCGATTTCGGCGCCATCGTCAACATCCTGCCGGGCCGCGACGGCCTGCTGCACATCTCGCAAATCGCCAACGAGCGCGTCAATAGCGTCGGCGATTACCTCAAGGAAGGCCAGATCGTGCGCGTGAAAGTGCTGGAAACCGACGAGCGCGGCAAGATTCGCCTTTCCATGAAAGCGTTGCTCACGGAACCGCCCGCCGGGGAATGAAGCCCTTGGGCAAAGCGCAAAAAGGACGCTGCGGCGTCCTTTTTCTTTGTAAAAAAGGGAAAGAAGGAACGGGAACGCCCGTCTACTTCCCACCGCCAGGAAATCAGCGGCGCTGCGCGCCGGATGGTTGACTCCCCCCTCTCCCCCCTGCGGGGGGCGAGGGGAATCCATCGGGGGAACTCGTCATTGCGAGGAGCGCAGCGACGTGGCAATCCAGTTCCTTCCATCCGGCGCGCAGCGCCGCTGTTTCGGAATTTATAGACACCTATGCTCGTCTGGCGGGGGAAAGGCGTTCCGGGAAATCTTGTTACCAGCCGAACGTCGCGGTCACGGAAGCGTCGGTATCCAGCTTCAACACGCACGTCGTGGCGTTCCCGGCGTTTGCGCACGCACCGCCCCAACCGGTGAATGAATAGCCGATCACTTTCAGCAGGCCCGCGAGAGGCTGTTTGGCGGTCAACGTCACCTGGCTGCCGGATGCGTATTGTTCGGTGCAATCCGAACCGCAATTGATCCCCGGCCCGCTCACGCTTCCGCCAAGAATGCCGGAGCGGCGCACGCTGAGCGTCCGGGACGTCGGCTTCGCCTGCTGCGGCGTGAAGGTCGCCGTGACGGAGGTGTCGGCATTCATCGTGACCGTGCATATCGTCGAGCTTCCCGTGCATGCGCCGCTCCAGCCGGTGAAGCTATGACCCGAGGCGGGCAGGGCAAACAGCGTCACCTTCGCGCCGGCAGTGTATTGTTCGGCGCAGTCGGCGCCGCAACTGATCCCTTGTCCAATCACGACGCCGTTGCCGACGCGCTGTACGGACAGACTCCGGCGCGCTGACTGCGCTGGCTGGAAGGTCGCCGTGACGGAAGAATCGGCGTTCATCGTGACCGTGCATGTCGTCGAGCTTCCCGTGCATGCGCCGCTCCAGCCCGCGAAGGTATAACCCGAAGCGGGGGTGGCGGTCAGCGTTACTTTCGTACTGGAGGCGTACTGTTCAGTGCAGTCGTCGCCGCAGTCGATCCCCTCTCCGCTCACGGCGCCGCCGCCGACGCGCGTCACATCGAGCCGGAACTGGGCGGCGGCGGGGTTGAGATACTCGTGGAGTTTGTCGTAGTACGCGAGATCGAAGCGCCCGTAATAGTCGACATTCTTGGAACATGCGATCGGCGTACCCCCCCCGTGCAACTGCCCGATGAATTTCTGCTTGGCGCTATCGAACAGGCCGGAACCGCTGCTGCCGCCTTCAGTCGCGCCATCGCTCCAATTGACTTTGATGTGGGTGCGGGTTTCGCCGGAAGGATGACGCAGGGCGCCGCCCAACTCCGCGGGACGGGTGACGAGACCGGCGAGCGAACCAAAGGCGATCTTCAGCCGGTCTCCGCCGGGAGGGTGAATCCCGGCCACCGCCAGATCAGTGGCCGTCGCGCCAACCAGCCACCCGGCGTATACCGCGCCACCCGGCGGCGCGCCCTTGAGCCGCAGGAAAGCGGTGTCGGTGGATTCAGCCTGGTAGAGCAATGTCGCGCCCCCGGCGAGTTGCTTCCTGTTGGCGTCATAACCGCTGCCGTCGCAGGAGGGCGAGCGGTGGAACCAGTATGTGACCAGGGTCGATGCCACCGTCTGGCTCGAAATGCAGTGGCTCGCGGTCAGGAAATAGGGAACGAAGGTCGTCTTGTCGGTATCGTTCAGGAGGGTGCCGCTGCACATATATGTTTTACCCTCTTCGACGTAAGTCAGGAACGCCGTTGCCCGGTTTGCCATATCCCATTCCGGATAGCAGCTCACGTCATGATGGCAGGATAAGGCCGCCGCTTTTGCCGCGAACATCCCTGTTGCTTTCCAGCCCGTGCGCGCGGAAGCGAAAAGGTGGGAAATAGTCGGCAGCGCGATTTCGACCGCGCTGGACGGAACGCCGGGCGGCAAAATGATTTCGAGCGCCGCTTCTTCGGTTTCGATCACCGGCGTCCACCATGTATACGCGGCTTCGCCGTCATCGCCGGAAGCCGTGTTGACCTCGATCAGATCGAGAATTTCCTCGCCGCGGGTCTCGAACGCCTCGGCATCGCCCGACGCGCGGACACGGAGCACGGCTTTTTCGGGCAGATTGAAAATGCGCACGCCCAAGCGCATCCCCGCCGCGCCCGGCGAAGCGATGGAAATCACCGCGGCCTGTCCGCCATCGGCTTGCGCCTGCCAGACGAGTTGTCCGCCGGTCGCGGCCGGATTCTTCAGCGCCGGGACATCGCGCGCGAAACCAATCTGGCGCGGCACGGCGACATTGCCTGCGCTTTTATCCCCCTCCTGCGTCACCAGCAGGCTTTTTGCCGTTACGGAATCGAGCGGGGCAAGTTCGATCCGCCGGCCCTGGAAAACGGCGGCGCGCTCCGCCGCCGTGAAACGCGCTTGCTGCTGTTCGCCTGTATCGGGAACAGAAACCGCCTCGACGCTGTAGACCTGGTTCCCGTCTGGCGCGGAAGCCGCGTTTCCGGCACAAGCCAGCGAGACCAGCCCCAGAATGGCAGGCCGCAATATATAACTACGCATCATAATATCTCCAGTGAAATGACTGATTGCCGTAACTCTTGCAATCCATAAAGTAATGAAACCGCACCCGCCGCGCGATCGCGTCCCGCAAGCGCCGCATGGAGGGCGGCTGAAACCCCGGCAACAACCATGAATCGCCAAGGGAAAGCCGGGTAAGGAATTTACACTTTTTCCGCGTCTTGACATAGCGCGGCATCAAAAATTCCTGATCCCCGATGACTGCCAGCATAGCTATCTACATCTACACACTCCGCAATAGCTGGTGATGAAAACATCGACGCTCGCTCACCGGTGGAACGAACTGGATTGCCACGGCGCTGCGCGCCTCGCAATGACGAGGCGAAAGGAGCCAGGGACGGCAGGCGGCTGTGATTGAGGGATGGTCATCCGGCGGCGCGCAGCGCCGCTGATGTCATGGTGCTTTTCGGTGGCGCCGCGCACCATCGCGGTGCGCGGCGGGCGTCATGGCAGCGGCGCTTCGCGCCGTGGAAAGACGCGGGCGGCGCTCAGTCCTGAAATCATTTTCTTGCATATAAGTAAATTATTATATACTGCGAACATCCCTTCCCGAAGCGGGCTGTCGAGCGGTATGCGGGCGGAAGCGATGATCCCTTTAGCCACCAGGGCTTTGCGCCCTTTTCTTGCAGGAGAAACATGATGAGTGACACGCAATATCAGGATACTTTCCGGAAAACCGTGGGCCGGATGAAGGATTTGGCGGACGAGATACCGGATGTCATGAAAGGTTTCCAGGATGTCGGCGCGGCGGCCATTGCCGATGGCGTGCTCGACGCCAAGACCAAGGAGTTGATCGCGCTGGCGCTGGGCGTCGCGGCGCGTTGCGAAGGCTGCGTGGCTTTTCACGCCCGGGCGTTGTCGAAGCTGGGCGCGACCCGCGCCGAAGTCGCGGAGACGCTGGGCGTCGCCATCCAGATGGGCGGCGGCCCCTCGCTGATGTGGGCGACCGAGGCGCTGGCGGCGTTCGATGAATTTTCCGCCAAATGACGGATTCGACGGAGGAAATCACCATGAAAAGCAATGTCGGCGGTATTGACCGCATTCTTCGCATCGTCGCGGGACTCGTCCTCGTCGCGCTCGCCGCGACCGGCGCCGTCGGCGTCTGGGGCTGGCTCGGGTTCGTGCCGCTCTTGTCTGGCGTTTTCGGTTTTTGCGCTTTGTACTCGTTTTTGGGAATCAGGACTTCTTGCGGCATGTGCCGGAAGTCTTGAACCGCCGCCGGTTCCCATGCGGAACCGGCGGAAGATTTTCGCGCCCGCCGGATGCGCGGCGGGCGCTTTCTCCCGATTCCCGATCTCCGGCCCGCGCGCGGCGTCCGGCGAAACCCGGACATTGGCGCGGAAATTGCTCTGGAACGACCCATCCGCTCATCCACGGGAGGCTTCCATGTCGATTCATGTGGCGTTGTCGCATGTCACCTCTTACCGTTACGACCGCCCGGTGAAACTGGGGCCGCAGGTGCTGCGCTTGCGGCCCGCGCCGCACAGCCGCACGCGCATCCTGTCGTATTCGTTGCGGGTGCTGCCGGAGAAGCATTTCATCAATTGGCAGCAGGATCCGCAATCGAATTACCTCGCGCGCCTGGTGTTTCCGGAAAAGACCGGCCTGCTGCGCGTCGAGGTCGATCTGGTGGCCGAGATGGCGGTGTTCAATCCGTTCGATTTTTTCCTCGAACCGCATGCCGGGAAGATGCCGTTCCGCTATGAAGGCTGGCAGGCGCATGAACTCGCGCCCTATTTGTTGAAATTGCCGGCGAAACCCGCATTCGCCGCCTATCTGGCGGGGATCGGGCGCGAGGAACAGCGCACGGTGGATTTCCTGGTGAATCTGAACCGCGATTTGCACGCGCATATCGCGTATGTGATCCGCCTTGAAGCGGGGGTGCGGACGCCTGAAGAGACGCTTGTCAGGCGCTCCGGTTCGTGCCGCGATTCGGCGTGGCTGCTGGTGCAGCTCTTGCGCCATCTGGGACTGGCGGCGCGCTTCGTTTCCGGTTATTTGGTCCAGCTCGCGCCGGATGTGAAGCCGCTCGACGGCCCCGCCGGCCCCGAGGCCGATTTCGCCGATCTGCATGCGTGGTGCGAGGTTTATCTGCCGGGCGCGGGCTGGGTCGGACTCGATCCGACTTCGGGCTTGCTCGCCGGGGAGGGGCACATTCCGCTGGCGTGTTCGCCCGATCCGCTCTCGGCGGCGCCAATCAGCGGCGCGCTCGACAAATGCGAGGTCGAATTCGCGCACGAGATGAAAGTTTCCCGCATCCGGGAGACGCCGCGCGTCACCAAGCCTTACAGCGAGGAGCAATGGGCGGACATCGTGGATTTCGGCCACGCCATCGACAGGCTGCTCGCCGCGGGTGATGTGCGGCTCACGCAGGGAGGGGAGCCGACGTTCGTGTCGGTCGACGATCCCGACGGCGCGGAATGGAACACGACCGCGATGGGGCCGGACAAAAAACGGCTGGCGGCGGATCTCTACCGCCGCTTGCGCGATCGGTATGGCGCGGGCGGATTGGTGCATTTCGGACAGGGCAAGTGGTATCCGGGCGAGCAGTTGCCGCGCTGGTCGTTGAATTGTTTCTGGCGGCGCGACGGGGAGCCGCTCTGGAGCCGCGCCGATCTCGTTGCCGACGAGGCGCGGCCCGATGGCGCGGACGAGATCGCGGCCGGGCGTTTCTTGCGCGGGGTGGCCGAGGCTTTGGGTCTCGATGCGAGCTTCATTTTTCCCGGCTATGAGGATGTGTTCTATTACATGTGGCGCGAGCGGCGGTTGCCATCGAATGTCGATCCGTTCGACGCGCGCATCGACGATCCGCGCGAGCGCGAGCGCTTGCTGCGCGTGTTCGCGCGCGGTCTGGCGCGGGCCGCCGGGCATGTACTGCCGATCGCGCGCGATCACGGGCGCGGGAGCTGGCGGACAGGGCCGTGGTTCTTGCGCGGCGAACGTTGTTACCTGATTCCGGGCGATTCGCCGATGGGCTACCGGCTGCCGCTCGATTCGCAGCCGTGGGTGACGGAGGGCGATTATCCGTTGATACATCAGCCCGACCCCTTTGAACGCCGCCATCCCCTGCCCGCCGCCGCCGCCAGCCCGCGCCGCCAGTTCATGATTCCGCCGGACGCGGAGGCGCGCGGCGGCCCCGCCGGATCCGCCCAAGCGCCGCGCATGTTCGAATCGGCTTCCTGGGTCGTGCGCACCGCGCTGTGCGCGGAAGCGCGCAATGGCACGCTGTACGTTTTCATGCCGCCCGTCTCGTCACTGGAGGATTACCTCGAAATCATCGCCGCGGTCGAAGCCACCGCGGCGCGCCTGAACCAGCCGGTATTGCTCGAAGGCTACGAGCCGCCGCGCGACGGGCGGCTGCAAAGTTTCCGCATCACGCCCGACCCCGGCGTCATCGAGGTCAACGTCCATCCCGCCGCCGGTTGGGATGAACTGGTCGAACAGACCGTCCATCTTTATGAAGCGGCCCGCCTGTCGCGGCTGAGCGCCGAAAAGTTCATGATCGACGGACGCCACACCGGCACCGGCGGCGGCAACCATTTCGTCCTCGGCGGCGCGACGCCGGATGATTCGCCCTTCCTGCGCCGGCCCGATCTGCTCAGGAGCCTCGCCGGTTATTGGCACAATCATCCGAGCCTGTCGTATCTTTTTTCGGGCCTGTTCATCGGCCCGACTTCGCAGGCGCCGCGCATCGACGAAGCGCGCAACGATTCGGTGGCCGAAATCGAATTGGCGTTCCGCGAACTGGGCCGCCAGTGCGGGCGCGGCGGCGCCTGCCCGCCGTGGCTGGTCGACCGCCTGCTGCGCAATCTTCTGATCGACGTCACCGGCAACACGCATCGCGCCGAATTCTGCATCGACAAGCTCTATCCGCCCGATCGTTCCGCCGGACGGCTCGGCCTGCTGGAGATGCGCGCCTTCGAGATGCCGCCGCACGCGCGCATGAGCCTGACGCAGCAGTTGTTGTTGCGCACGCTCATCGCCCGTTTCTGGGAAACGCCTTACACGCCGGAGCGCCTGGTGCGCTGGGGCGCGACATTGCACGACCGCTTCATGCTGCCGCATTTCGTATGGCGGGATTTTTGCGAGGTCATCGACGAGCTGCGCGCCGGCGGCCACGCCCTCGAACACGAGTGGTTCGCGCCGCATTTCGAGTTCCGTTTCCCCAAGATCGGCGATTACACGGTCGAAGGCATGCGGCTCGAACTGCGCGTCGCGCTCGAGCCTTGGCACGTCATGGGCGAGGAAGGCGCCGCCGGCAGCGGCACGGTGCGTTATGTCGATTCTTCGCTCGAACGGATACAGGTCAAGGCCGACGGCGTCACGCCGGATCGTTATGTCGTGACCTGCAACGGTGCGGGCGTGCCGCTGCGCCCGACCGGCACGGAGGGCGAATTCGTCGCCGGCGTGCGCTATCGCGCCTGGCAGCCGGCTTCGGCCCTGCACCCGACCATCGGCGTCGACAGTCCGCTCACGTTCGACATCTTTGATACCTGGAACCAAAGAAGCCTCGGCGGTTGCCAGTACCACGTGACGCATCCGGGCGGGCGCAGTTACGATACGTTCCCGGTCAACGCTTTCGAGGCCGAAAGCCGCCGTATCGCGCGCTTTTTCCGCATCGGCCACACGCCGGGCAAAACCGGGGTACGTGAAGTCCACCCGCAACCGGAATTTCCTTTCACGCTAGACTTGCGTCACTGCTGATTTTCCCTTCCAGGCGCCGGCGCGCCGCTCCCATGCCCGCAGGTCTCATCCACAACTATCATCCCAGCGCCAGCCGCTATGACGAAATGCTGGCCGCGCGCGCCCGGCCCCGGCCTTGCTGGCAGGCGTTCGCCGAGCGGCTGGAAGATATGCCCGAGGAGGCGCTCCTCCAGCGCGAGAAGTTCGTGCGCGACGCGATCAAGGCGGACGGCGTCAGCTACAACGTCTATAGCGACCCGCAGGGCAACCGCCGCCCATGGGAACTCGACATGCTGCCGCTCATCATCGGCGATGATGAATGGAGCCGTCTGTCGGCGGCGGTGGCGCAACGGGGGCGGCTTCTCAACGCCATTCTCACCGATCTCTACGGCCCGCAATGCCTGCTCGCCGAAGGCTTGCTGCCGCCGGCGCTGGTATTCGGCCAGCACGGTTTCCGCTGGCCGGCGCGCGGCCTGCATCCGCCGGGCGGCGTCTGGCTGTTCAGCTACGCCGCCGACATCGCCCGCGCGCCCGACGGACGCTGGTGGGTGATCGCCGACCGCACCCAGGGGCCGTCGGGTTCCGGTTATGCCCTGCAAAATCGCATCATCGTCTCGAACGCGTTCCCGGATGCTTTCCGCGAGCTGCACGTGAACCGGCTGGCGGGCTATTTCCGCACCATGCAGGAGAGCATCGCCCGCATCGCCCCTTCCGATGGCGAAACGCCGCTCGCCGTGCTGCTGACGCCGGGGCCTTACAACGAAACGTATTTCGAGCACGCTTTTCTGGCCCGCTACCTCGGTTTTCCGTTGGTCGAAGGGCAGGATCTCACCGTGCGCGACAACACCGTTTTCCTCAAGACCCTGCGCGGCCTGCGCCGGGTGCATGCCGTCATGCGGCGGCTCGACGACGATTATTGCGACCCGCTCGAACTGCGCGCCGACTCCGCCCTCGGTATTCCGGGGCTGCTCGGCGCCGCGCGCGCCGGACGGGTGTTGGTCGCCAATGCCATCGGCAGCGGCGTGCTCGAATCGGGCGCGCTTTTCGGTTTCTTGCCCGCGATCTGCGAACGCCTGCTCGGCGAGCCGCTGGCCATGCCCTCGGTGGCGAGCTGGTGGTGCGGCGAGAAACCGGCGCTCGATTATGTGCTCGGCCATCTCGACGAACTCGTCATCAAACCGGCATTTTCCGGCATGCGCATGAATGCGGTGTTCGGCAGCCTGCTGCGCGGCGAAGCCCGCCACGGGATGATCGAGCGCATCCGCGCCCAGCCCCACGCCTACGTGGCGCAGGAATGGGTGCGGCTGGCGCAAGCGCCGGTGTGGCGGCGGCGGCGCCTGCAACCGCGCTCGGTCGGCATCCGCGTCTTTTCCTGCGCCGCCGGCGACGGCGGCTACGCGGTCATGCCCGGCGCGCTCGGGCGCGTCGCGCCGCACGCGGGCATGGAAGTCATCTCGATGCAGCGCGGCGGACTTTCCAAGGACACATGGATCCGCGCCTCGGCGCCGGTGCGCAACACGACGATGCTCAAACGCCGGCTGGGCGTGGACGATCTGGTGCGCAGCGGCTCCGATATCCCTTCGCGCGTCGGCGAAAACCTGTTCTGGTTCGGGCGCTATACCGAACGGGTCGAGATCGGCGCGCGGCTGCTGCGCGCGGCCCTGATCCGCTCCACCAGCGGCGAGGACGACGCCGGACAGGAACTTGCCGGACTGCTCGCGGCGGCGCGGCGCACGGGCATGCCGGTGGATGAGCCGGAGGACGCGGCGCGCGGGGAAGACCGCCCCGAACGCCAGATCATCGCCGCGCTGGCCGACGCCGCCCGTCCCGGTTCGGTGGCGGCGAACCTGCGCGCGCTGGCCTTTTCCGCCGGACAGGTGCGCGAACGCCTGTCCTCGGACAACTGGCATGCGCTCAACGCCCTCGAACAATTGCTCGCCACTCCGATCGTCAGTGTCGACCAAGCTTTGTCGGCCATCGACCGCGTCATGCAATCGTGCATCCTGTTCGCCGGTTTCGCGCTCGACGACATGACCCGCGACGAAGGCTGGCGCTTTCTCATCCTCGGACGGCGCATCGAGCGCCTCGAAAGACTGGCCGGACTGATCCCGCTTCCCGCCGCGAGCGCCGCCCGCGAGCGCGAACAAATGCTGGAATGGCTGCTGGAAGCCGCCGATTCCATCGTCACCTACCGCGCCCGCTACCGGCGCGAACCGGAATTGCTGCCGGCGCTGCACCTGATCGTGTTCGACCACGCCAACCCGCATTCGGTGCGCTTCCAGGTCGACACTCTGCGCGAATACCTCGCCCTCACCGCGCGCGAGCTGGGCCATCCCTGCCCCTCGCCCATGATCGAGCCGCTCGCGCGCCATCTGGAAGATTTCGATCTCCGCCGTTTCGAGGACAGCGATCCGGAAGCGGCGCTCGACGCCCTGCGCGTCCTGCTCGCCGAAGCGGCCAGCGCCGCACAGGCGCTCTCCGACGAAGTGCATCGCCGCTATTTCATCCACACCGTGCGCCCGGTGCTGCTGCGGAGAGTGGCATGAGCGCGGACGGCGCGGTGCGCTATCTCATCCGCCACGACACCCGCTACCGCTACGATCAGCCCGTCGGCGAATCGCGCCAGCTCATGCGGCTGCGCCCGCGCGAACTGCCCCGCCAGCATTGCCTCTCCCACACCCTGGAAATAGATCCCCGCCCCCGGCGCGGCGAGGAGTACGTCGACGGTTTCGGCAACACCGTCTGTTCGCTGCATTTCGAGCACGAACACGACATCTTGTTCGTCCGCGCCGAAAGCCTGGTCGAAATCACGCCCTTCGTTCCCCCCGCGCCCGGCGCGTCCCCGCCCTGGGAGCGGGCGCGCGACGAACTCGCCTACCACGCCGGGCGCGGGCTGGACGCCGCGCATCTGGAAGCGGCGGGCTTTCTCTTCGAATCGCGCCATGTGCGGATCAAACATGAATTCGCCGAGTACGCACACGCCGATTTCCCGGCGGCAATACCGCTGCTTGCCGGGGTCGACCGCCTGATGCGGCGCATCCACCGTGAATTCACCTACGATCCGGAAGCCACCGGCATCTCGACCCCCGTCATCGACGTACTGGCCCGCCGGCGCGGCGTCTGCCAGGACTTCGCCCACCTGATGCTGTCCTGCCTGCGTTCGCTCGGGCTGGCGGCGCGCTACGTTTCCGGCTACATCCTCACCCATCCGCCCGCGGGCAAGGCGCGCCTCGTCGGCGCGGACGCGACCCACGCCTGGGTATCGGTATTCTGCCCCGGCGCGGGCTGGGTGGATTTCGACCCGACCAACGCGCACATTCCCACCCGCGAGCACGTCACCCTCGCCTGGGGACGGGATTTTGCCGACGTCTCCCCGTTGCGCGGAGTCATTCTCGGCGGCGGCGGTCACGAGCCGGAAATCGCCGTCACCATGGTTCCCGAAGCCGAACGCGCCGTGCTCTACCCCGAATCCCGCCCGGCCGCCGCCTTCCCGCCCGCCGCGCAAACCGCGCCTCCAGCCTGATACGGCCGCCGATCAGGGAAAGCTATCACGATCGCGGTCCCGCCGCTGTGTTCCCGCGCTGTCCGCAGCCTCGCGCCTTGTCCCCGCTTCTATCACAAAGCCGCATCACCCCCCCGTAAAAAACATCGGCGGGGGATATTTACATGGCGGCCTTTGTTCGTTACTATGTCACGTATGCGCTACTGTCTTTTTCCTCTTCTGGCGAGTCTGCTGTTTTTCGGCTCATTTGGCACGGTCGCGGCGATTCCTGCGGCAACGAGAAACCAGGCGCAGGACGCATCCGCCAACACTGGCCGGGGAGCATCCACGGCAATCACCCGCGCCGCCCGTAGCGGCCCCGTGTTCGGTCTGGCTGCGCTGGCGGCGATCAGCGTCACCCGCACCGCCCGCAATCCCGCCCCCATCGTGTTCGAAAGCGCCGAGCAGACCCCGATCGCCGCCGTCTCCGCGGTCAACACGCTGCTGAGCACGGCCAGGAGCACCGCCGTCAGCGCCTCCCTGCTTCCCGTCGTGTCGCCACGATACGCCGCGGCGCTCAACTCCGCCTACAACCCCGCGGTCTTCAGCAAGACCTCCGCCGCCGCGCACGCCACCTCCGGCAGCGCGGTGCAAAAGCTCATCAAGGAAGGATGGCGCTACATCGGCGTGCCCTACCGCTGGGGCGGCAGTTCTCCGATCACCGGCATGGATTGCAGCGGTCTCGTGCAAGTGGTGTTCCGCGACGCGCTGGGCATCGACCTGCCGCGCACCTCGCTGGCAATGGCGACTCAGGGCGACCGGGTCAACGTCCGCGATCTCAAGCCGGGCGATCTGGTTTTCTTCAACACCATGGGAACCACCATTTCGCACGTCGGCATCTACGTGGGCAGCAGCAGGTTCCTGCATGCGCCATCGACAGGAAACTTCGTGCGCATCGACAAGCTGAATTCCGCTTACTGGGGGCAGCGCTACATCACCGCTCGCCGCCTGATCGGCGACGCCAGGCAAAACACGCAACTCGCTTCCCGCGCTCTTCCCGCCTCCGCCTCATCCGCGCTGATACAGTGACGGATTCGCAATCTCTGATTGCAAATCCGTACAAGGCTCTCCGCGGACACGCCATGATTCAGCGCCGCCTGCCCGGCGTCTTCTCGGGACAAGCATTGCAGACCTCGCACTTTTCCCGGTTCACGCGGCGGCCAAGCGCCTGTTGCAGCGCGCACACCGAACGGCGACAGCACACGAAACTCACCCCGGCGCGGCTGGCGGCATCGCGAAATCCCTGCATGACGTTATGTCCGAGGAAATCGGTAAATAAAATGACGATGCCAACCCCCGCCGGAAGCGAGGCGACGCTGCGGCGCTGGTGACTGCTGTCGCGGCCACTGATGTGAGCCACGATGCGGATACCGAACTGATCGAGAATCTCCGGAATGTTCCCCAACCGGTCCGCGCCAACGATGAGCGCATCCGTGGGAGTAAGCGCGGAAGTTTCCGCAAGTGTAGCCATGTCAACCTCTTGGATGAGAAAAATTCTCATCCATTATGGCCTCGCCGGAAGTAATTTGCAAATGAGAATTTTTCACATACTCAGGTATATTCGATAATTTCTTTAGAACCCGTTCCA
>JAIRLA010000254.1 GCA_031259795.1 Azoarcus sp. | reverse complement strand
TCGCAATGACGAGGTGGAAGGAACAGAGTCGCTTCGCTCCGCATGGTTGCCCCCCTCTCCCTGGCTCTCTCCCCCCTGCGGGGGGCGAGGGGAATTCTTTGGGCATGGGGAAACCATCGGAAGGACTCGTCATTGCGAAAGCCTCCCCCCTCGTCATTGCGAGGAGCGCAGCGACGCGGCAATCCAGTTCCTTCTATCGGCGCGAAGCGCCGCTGTTCTGATCGCCAGTCATTCTTCCATGCCTTGACACGGGGCATCGCCCGGATCAGGCGCGCGAGCGGATTTCGCGTTCGGTCTGGTAGATATAGCGCTGTATCTGGTTTTCGGCCTGCGTGGGCAGGCCGATGAAGCTGCATCCGAGACGCAGCACTTCTTTGCCTCCGGAATGGATGCGGCGTCCGGCATTGCGGATTTCCAGGTCGGCGATGATGACGGTATCGTTGGGCAGCCTCAGGTGGCAGCCGTTGATCCGGTCGCCCACGGCGAGCGTCGTGGTCTTGCCGGCGGGGATTTCCATCGACAGGCCGCCGGCGCTGATGTCGATGACGGAGACTTCGATGATTTTTCTCTGCGGGGCCTCGTCGCCCTGTTCCGGCGGCATGGGCAGGGTGCAGCGCAGTTTGTGCGTGAGCGGCACTTGCAGGCGGAAGGCGTCGCGCCGTTGCAGACGCAGGACTTTTTCGGGAATGGGGGCGGCGAGCGCGAGGCCGCCATCGAGCGGGATTTCGGTGCTTTGCTCAAGCCGGAACTGGATGCGGATCTTGTTGATCTGGGTGACGCACAGCAGGTGTTCGGCTTCGAGGGTGCGGCGGCGGATCGTCTCGCTCGGGCTGACGTCGAGAAAAAGCCATTCCTCATCGTCGGAGAGGGTCAGCAGCGTGCTGAGGAAAGACAGGCCGTCCGGCGCCAGATGGACGCTGACCAAGGCGTGGACGTCGATCAGCTCCCGCAGCAACTGGCGAATCTGCCGCCGTCCGCGCAGCAAGAATTCTTCCAGTTCATCTTCCCGGATGGGTGCGGTATGTGCGGTATTTCGCGCGCTATCCCGGCTTTCGCCTGGGTCTTTATTGTCGTCTGGGTCTGGCATTTCGTTCGACTGGAGAGAGGCCGCGCGCGGCAGGACGTCTACGTTTATGGACAAGGCGTTTATATCATGAGGAAGATAGAGGGGGCCGCTGTATTTATCCACGTGCCGCATCATCCGCGCCGCGCCCGGGCGGACTACTGGCCGGGCGCGGGCGGGGGCGCGTTGTCGCCCGCTTCGACGCGATAGAGCCAGGCCAGCAGCTCGGCGACCACGACATACAATTGCGGCGGAATGCGTTCATCGAGATCGACCTGCATCAGCAAGGAAACGAGTTCGGGAGACTCATGCACATATACGCCTGCCGCGCGGGCGCGTTCGATGATTTCCCGCGCGATCAGGCCGCGCCCCTTGGCGGCGACCCGCGGCGCGGTGTCGCCCGGCGTATAGGTGAGCGCGACAGCTTCGCCGCGCGCGGCCAGCGCGTCATCACTCATCTTTTCGCTCCACGGCCATGCCGGTGAGCGGCACGCCCGCCGCCGCCAGCGCCCCGGCCAATTCATCGCGGCGGGCATCGAGCGCGACGGCGGCGGCTTCATCGCCGACTCGCAGGCGCAGCGCGACGCCGCCCGCGTTCAGATGCACGCGCGCTTCGACCCCGCCCAAGCGGGGCAGCGTTAGCCGCAGCGTCGTATCCCACCCTTCCTCGCCGTTCTCGCCTTCGCCCCGGTCTTCGTCGCGCGGCTCCGTGATGATCCACTCGAACGCCTGCCCCGGCCACGCCATACCGTGCCAGACATATTGTTGACTGGCGAGGGCTTCGAGCTGCTGGTGCACGATCGGCAACAAGCGTTCGGCGACCGGGCCGCCGCGCCAAGCGTTTTCGGCGGACCGTTCGAGACCGGCGCGCGCCTGGATGAGCGGCGCTTCGTCGCGCCCCGCCTCCCGGGTGACCGCCCCGGCGCGGGACACCGCCCCCTCGGCGCGGGCCGCCGCGAGGGATGCCGCGGGTTTTTCCGCCCCGGCGGCGCCGGAAAGCGTCGCCGCCGCCGTACCCGCGCCCGCGCCCGCGGTTGCCGCTGGAGAAGCGCCCGCGCCGCCGCCCTGTCCGGCAAGCGTCTGTCCCCCTTGCGCTTGCGGCTCGCGCAGCAACGCGGCGAGGTCGATTTTCCCCGCCAGCCATTGCCGCTGATGCGCTTCGTAAAACAGCCCGCTTTGCGCCAGCGCCTGACGCAATAACGGCGCCAGTTGCGTACTGGCGGCAATGTGCGCTCCCGCGCTGGCCGTGGCCGCCCCCGCACTGGCCGCGGCCGCTCCCGCGCCGACAGTGGCCGTCCCCGCGCTGGCCGTGGCGGCGTTCGCTCCCGCGCCCGTGCCCGCCGCCGCCCCCGCATTGACCGCCGCCTGGCCCGCCGCCGCGCCCGCGCCCGCGTTCGCCTGCGCCGGCGGCGCGTTGAACAAGGGCTGGTTGTTCGCCAGCGTCGAGGGTCTGGCGGCGGGCTGGCCAGTGAGCAGGAAGCTGATCAATTGCCCGGTCGGACTCAGGGTCGGGCGCGCCGAACCGGCCATCGCGCCTTCAGAACCGGCTGGCCGCGCCAAGACCATTCGCGGCGTCACGGAAGTCGCCACCAGTTCGAGCGTATCGCCCGGCTTGGCCGCGGCGTTGAGCGACAGCGTAATCTGCTGCCCCGCCACCAGCGCGCGGAACGTGCCATCGGGCAGCGTGCGTTGCAGGGTGGCGAAAAAGTGCCGCCCCGGCACGAGGTCCTGCAACTGCGCCTGTAACTCGCGGGTGCGCTGCAAACCCGCGACGGGAGGCGAAGTCTCGAACAGGCTGGCTTCGTGCAAGAGCCGCAAACGGGCGGCGAGGTCTGCGGGAATCATGGCCGGAGTTCGCGCTCCTCTTCCTGTGCGCTCAGCCGTCCGCGCCGCCGCGCTCGCCGATGTCGCCAACCTCGCCATAGGCCGCGCGCACGCTGCGCCCCTTGACTTCGATGGCGAGTTGCTGGCGCGCCTGCGCGCGCGCCGGCTCCACATGGCTGCGAACTTCGCGGTCGAGGCGCAGGATGCGGGTAAGCAGCTCGCTGAGCTTATCCATGTCCTCCGTCACGGGGGCGGGCGGGCGGGCGAGAGCCGCCGCGCGGATCGCCGCCGTCCGCTGTTCGAGTCCGGTCAGGCGATCCCAATCGTGCGCGCGCGCCGCCTCGGTCATGGCCTCGTACAGCGCCACGAGCGCTTCGGCTTCCTTCAGTCGCAGAATCTGTCTGTTCCGTCCCAGCCCGGATGTGTCCATAGTCGACTGTCCTCCCCTGCTCTCTTGCCCGGCCTGCCCGCCGCGCCCTTTCTGGTTCATCGAATCGCGCGGCGCGCCCCGCCGCGTTCCCCCGCCGCTATTGCCGCAATGCCCGCAGGATCAGCTCGCGGATATTGTCGCGCTCGAACGGTTTGTCGCAAATCGCCGAGACCCCCGCCTTTTCCACCGCCGCGAGACGGCCACGGTTGTTTTCGCTGGTCAGCATCAGGATCGGCACCTCGCTTTGCCAACTTTGCGTGCGGATATATTCGACAAGGGCGCGGCCATCCATCTCCGGCATGTTGTAGTCGGTCAGCACGAAATCGACCATCGTCTCCGCCAGGATGGGCACCGCCTGCCTGCCGTTTTCGGCCTCGATGACATAGGTGATGCCCATCTCTTCGAGCAGATGGCGGACATAATGGCGCGAAGTCGCGCTATCGTCGACCACCAGCACCTTCAGATGCTCCACCTCCTCGGCATCGACCGGCTGCGCCTCGCTGAGCCGCTCGACCACCGCGTACAGCGCGCGCAGCATCTGTTCGGCGGTAAACGGCTTGGCGATGACACAACAGGCCCCCGACTGGCGCACCGGATCGAGCACCTGCGGGCGGGTCTCGCTGGAGACCAGGATGAATGGCGTCCATTCCAGCGCCGGATCGGCGCGCATGGCGGCGACAAGCTCCGTCCCGGTCATATCCGGCAAATAAAGGGAACTGATGGCGGCATCGGGCGGCGCGCGCCGCATTTCGGCCAGCGCCACCCGCGCCTCGCCAAAATGGCGCGCGTCCCGCACCCCCAGTTGCATCAGCATGTGCAGCGTCAATTGCGCCTGCATGGCCGAAGGCTCGACCAGCAAAATATCCAGGCTGTCCGGCAACGGCGAGATCGCCATGGAAGTCCTCCGCGCGGCGAGATGGAAAAAAGACGCCCATTGTAGATCGCCTCGCGCGCGAAGCGCACGGAATATCGCCCCGGGGGGAAAGAGACGCCGGGACGCGCCCGCGCCGCGGCGATCTCCCGCGCCGCGCGCGCCCTCAAGCCTTGGGATCGTTGGCGGCCTTGGCGGCCTTCTTGCCGCCGCGCTCGATCATGCGCGTGATCTGCCACTGCTGCGCGATGGAAAGGAGGTTGTTGACCACCCAATACAGCACCAGCCCGGAAGGAAACCAGAAGAACATGATGGTGAAGACGACCGGCAGCGCCATCATGATCTTCGCCTGGAGCGGATCGGGCGGGCTTGGATTGAGCCGCGTCTGCACCAACATGGAAACGCCCATCAGCACCGGCAGAATCTTGAGCGGATCGGCCGCCGACAGATCGTGTATCCAGCCCAGCCAGGGCGCCTGCCGCATCTCGACGCTGCCGAGCAAGACCCAGTAGAGGGCGAGGAACACCGGGATTTGCACCAGAATGGGCAGGCAGCCGCCGAGCGGATTGATCTTCTCGGTGCGATAAAGCTGGATCATCTCCTGCTGCATCCGCGCCTTGTCGTTGCCATACAACTCCTTCATCCGCTGCATGCGGGGCGCGAGCACGCGCATCTTGGCCATGGACTTGTAGCTCGTCGCCGAGAGCGGGAAAAAGATCAGCTTGATGATGACCGTCACCAGGATGATGGCCCAGCCCCAATTGCCGGTCAGCGTATACAAAAGCGACAGCAACCAGAAAAGCGGCGCGGCGATGATCGTCAGCACGCCATAGTCGACCACCAGCTTGAGGCCGGGGGCGATGCTTTCGAGCCTGTCCTGGTCCTGCGGGCCGGCATAGAGGCGCGCCCCGGTCTTGAGCGTCGAGCCGGGAGCGATACTGACCGGCGCGAGCGTCAAGCCCGCCGTGTAATTGCCGCTCTTCGTCTTCTTGGCGGAATAATTGCGCACCAGCCCCTGTGGCGGCAGCCAGGCGCTGACGAAATAATGCTGCACCATCGCCACCCAACCGTTATCGGCGCTACTGACGAATTTCGCCTTGCCCTCGGCGATTTCCTCGAAACTCACCTTCTGGAAGCGGGCGTCCTCGGTATAGAACGCCGGGCCGGTAAACGTCTGCACCCCGAAACCGCCGGCCTGTTCGGCGGGCTTGCCGTCGCGCTGGAACTGGAAATACGCCTGCGCGCTGATCGCCTCGCCGCGCTCATTGCGGATTTCATAATCGACATCGATCAAATAGCTGCCGCGCGTAAACGTCATGATCTTGCTGACGGCAACGCCGTTGACGGCCGCCGCCTCCAGCCGCAGCACCAACTTGTCCTCGCCCTCGGCAAGCCGCTGCTCGCCCGCGGGCAGCGTAAACGGCGAGAGGTGATTGGGCAGAGACAGATGCTTCGCACCGAGCAGCCCCGACTCGGCCTCGTAGAGATGCTCCTCGCCGTCATCGAAAATGACGAAACCGCGCGCGGGATCGGCGGTGGCGCGATGCTTTTCGAGTTCGAGCCGGACGATACTGCCGCCTTTGGCGGAAACCTCGGCGCGCAACACATCCGTGACCACCGTGACCCGCTCCGCCTGGGCGACCGGCGCCGCCTCGGGCGGCGCGGCCACGGCGCTGGGCGTCGGCACCGTATCATCATCGGGCGTCACGGGCGCGGCGGCCACCCCCGTGGCGGGCGCCGTCGCGGGCGCGACAACCGTACCCGCGGCGCTGGCGGGCGCGCTGTACCTCGTCCAGTTGAACCACAACATGGAGAGCGACAGGACAAAGAGAACAAGAGGAAGGAGGCGGCGTTGATCCATCGGGAAATCGCGCGAAAGGCGCAAAGAAAAAGTGACTGATGATAACCGCGAAGGCGCCCTGTCCGGCAACGCGCCGGCGACGACGCCTTCAGCCCCCCGCCCGCGTCCGCCCCGGGATCGCGGCAAGGCGGCTCATCAACTGACGCAGATCATGGTTGAGTTCGGCGCGGCGGGCCTCGGCCACCGGCGCATGCAGGCGGGCGACCACATCGCAGGACGGCAGGCCGGCGCGCTGGCGGCGGAAGACTTCGCGCGCCAGGCGCTTCACCAGATTGCGCACATGGGCGCGTCTGACCAGCCTCTTGGCGACCGTCACGCCCAAGCGCGCCCCGCCGCTTTCAGTGGGGCGGTAATGCAAGGCATAGAAACGTCCGCGCAAAACGCGCCGGAAAGCAAAAACGGATGAAAACTCATCCGTTCCATGCAGTCTGCAAGCATGGCGAAAACCCTCGCCGCCATCGGCCAAAACCATTGGCCTCAAACGGCGAGACGGTGACGGCCCTTGGCGCGGCGGGCGCGGATGACCGCGCGACCGCCGCGCGTCTTCATGCGGACGAGAAAGCCGTGCGTGCGCTTGCGGCGGACAACGGAAGGCTGGTAAGTGCGTTTCATGATGCGCTGGCCTGTGCTGTGTAAAGTCGAAGGCGCGATTAGACCGGCCAGCGCCCGGCTTGTCAACCGCCCGCGACACAATTCCGCCCAAGGGGCCGGCCTTTCCGAAAAGGGGGAAGAAGGGAATGCCTGTCCACGTTCCGCCGCAAAGAAAACAGCGGCGCGGCGCGCCGGATGGTACGAAGCCCTCTCCCGCCCTTCGGGCGCCCTCTCGCCCGGTCTGTACAGCGGGGGAGGGAAGGAGTCCATCGGAAGAATTCGTCATTGCGAAAGCCCCCCAACCGCGTCATTGCGAAAGCCCTTCCACCTCGTCATTGCGAGGAGCGCAGCGACGTGGCAATCCAGTTCGTTCCATCCGGCGCGCAGCGCCGCTGATTTTTTATGGCGGGACATGGCCCCGGGCGGGGGAGTGGATTCGGGGTGCGGGCGTTCCGCGCCTGGTCATTGATCCCCGATCCCCGATTCCTGATCCCTGTTGATTTCGACCTTGTAGCGGGTGCGCAGGGCGGCGAGGAAGGTTTCGAGATCATACTGCGCCAGCATTCTTTCGTACTGTTCGGTCACGTTGGCGAGGCGCGGGTCGTCGTCGGTGAATTCCGGGTGTTTGATCGCGTCGATCTGGTAGATCACGTAGGCATCGTCGGGCAGTTCGATCCCCACCCGCACCGGCAGCTTCGCGGCCTGCGCCGCGAATATTGCCTGCGCCGCCAGCGGCGGCAACGATGGCGCGCCGCGCTGGAGGGTGCGCGGCTCGCTCCATTTACCGTCGGCGACGGTCTCGCCCTTGTCGAGCGCCGCCAGCGCCGCTTCGCCCGCTTCCCGCACCTGGCGCCGCGCTTCGTCGCGGCGCAATTGCGCTTCGATCTGGGCGCGCACGTCTTCCAGCGGCAAGCGCCGCGCGGCTTCATGCTCGCTCACCCGCGCCGCCACCAGGACGTTGGAGCCGATTTCGATGGCCCGGGTATTGTGGCGCTGGTTGATGGCGCTCTCCGAGAACAGTTCGGCCATCAGCGCTTCGCTCTGGAATTCGCCAATGCCGCGCGCGCCGCGCTCGATCCAGTCGGTATGCCCGACCTTGAGATTGAATTCCCGGGCCGCCGGCTCCAGGCTCTCGAACTGCTCGAAGACGACATTGGCGAATTTGCCCGCCAGTTCGTTGAAGCGATTTCCCGCCGCCGCTGCGCGCAGGCGGGCGGCGATTTCTTCGCGCACTTCAGACAGTGGCCGCGTCCTCTCCGGGCGGATGTCCGTCACCTGGATGATGTGGAAGCCGAAGCTGGTGCGCACCGGGTCGCCGATTCCGTCTTTTTCCTGGGTGAAAACGGCTTCCTCGAATTCCGGCACCATTTGCCCGCGCGTGAAATGCCCCAGGTCGCCGCCGTTTTCCTTCGTGCCGGGGTCTTGCGATCTTTGCCGGGCAAGCTCGGCGAAGCGGGCGGGGTTTTTCCGCAGGAGGGCGGCGATCTCATTGGCCTGCGCCTGTGCTTTCTGGACTTCGGCATCGTCCGCGCCCGGCTCGACGCCAATCAGGATGTGACGCGCCCGGCGCTCTTCGGGCTGTTTCCACTCGCCGGCGGCGACATCCGCGTCGTAAGTCCGCTGGATTTCCGTTTCGTCCACCTCGATCCCCGCGGCCAGCCCCGCCTCGTCGAGCACGAGGTATTCGGCCTTGACCCGCTCCGGACGCTCGAACCGGGCGGGATTGTCGTCGTAATATTTCTGGATCGCCTCGTCGTCGATCTTGATCCCGGCCAGGCGCGGCCCCACCGGGAAGCGCATTTCGCGCGTCACCCGCTCTTCGAGCTGTGCGGCAAGCAGACGGCGCGCGGAATCCTTCGCCACCACCACCGCTTCGCCAACGGCGCCTTCCAGTTGCTGGATGCGCATGCGCTGCGCGAGACTGGCCTCGAAAGCCGCCACCGGCGCGCCCCGCTTCGCCAGTTCTTCCCGATAGCGCGTCGGGGAAAACTGGCCGTCTTCCTGGAAGCCCGGTTCCTTGGCGATCTCTTCGCGCAACTGCGCGCTGTCTACCGTCAGGCGCGCGTCCCTGCCATAAAGCGACAGCACCCGCTCCAGGATGAGCTGATCGAGCACCGCTTGCCGGAAGCGCGGAGATTCGAGCGCCGCCGTATTCGACTGCGCACGCAAGATGCGGTCGAATTCGCTCTGGTAAATGGGCGTGCCGTTGACGCTCGCCACGGCTTTTCCGCTCTGGCCGCCGCCGAAATAGGCATCGAGGCCGAAAGCGGCGAAGGGGATGATTATGATGGCCAGGATGGCCTGTGCAATCCGTTTGTTGTTGCGAATAGCCTCGAACATCTTCCGTGCGCATCCGTGAAAAAAGAAAGCCGCGGCGGCCCGCGCCGCCCGTGCATGAGGGGCATGAGTGTAGCGCATCCCGCCGCCGCCGTGGCGTGGCGCCGGCGTGCGCGGGCGGCGCCATCGCGCGGCAATTCCGCCGCGCAAAACGGAGGCGGGGCGTGTCCTGTGTCACGCTGGCGCGCGGGGCAATCCGCCAGACTGGCGCTTTCCGGCCAGAGAAGACAAAAAAGGCGAAGCCACGAGCGCGCCGCCCTTTTCCATCCAGACACCCACGCTGCCGCCATGAGCGCCGTCCATCCCGTCCCGTCCCGCCATACGCCGCTCCATGCGGTACACCTCGCCAGCAAGGCGCACATGGTCGATTTCGCCGGCTGGAGCATGCCGGTCCATTACGGCTCCCAAATCCGGGAACACCACGCCGTGCGCCTCGACGCGGGCATGTTCGACGTTTCGCACATGCTCGCGCTCGACCTGGAAGGGTTCGACGCCACCCGCTGGCTGCGCGCGCTGCTCGCCAACGACGCGGCCCGGCTCGCCCGCTCCGGCGTTCCCGGCAAGGCGCTTTATTCCTGCATGCTCAACGAGCGCGGCGGGGTAATCGACGATCTCATCATTTACCGCTTCGACGACGCCCATTACCGCATCGTGGTCAACGCGGGCCGCGCCG
>JAIRLA010000226.1 GCA_031259795.1 Azoarcus sp. | reverse complement strand
CCAGGAAAAAGGACACGCAAAAACAATATGAAATAAAAAGGAAAAGTGCCGTATGATTGCCCTTCTCATGGCATCCGCGTCATGAATGGGTCGCAACGTGAAATAATGAACTTGCGAGTATTGAGAGTTTACTTTAACTTCCGCAAGCCAGTCTTCTGAAAGGCAAGGGGTTTTCGATGAAGCATCCTGATTTTCAGTCCGAAATCCGGGAATTGAATCTCGCCTATCTGATGCTCGCGCAGAAAATGTTGCGCAGCGATCGGGAAACGGCGTTGTTCCGGCTCGGCATCGGCGCGGCGTTTGCGGATTGCATCGAAAACATGTCGGCGGCCAGGCTGGTGCGCATGGCCGATAGCCCAATGTTGATTCCGTGCTTTCGCTTCGACGACGAGCAGCTTGCCCGGCTGATGGCCGGAGAAGGGCGGGATGAGGCGGCTTCCACGCTGCATGCGGCGATCATCGCCGCCGGCAGGGCGGCGGAAGAGGCCGCGTGAGGTTGCTCTTGAGGAGGATATGATGAAGAACAAACGGATCATCGACGAGGCGGAAGATATTCGCCGCGCCATCGAGATGGTGCAACTGGGCGCCCGCATGCAGATGCTCGAAGCCGAAACCCGGTTGAGCCGCGAAAAATTGCTCAGGATTTACAAGGAAGTGCGCGGTGTTTCGCCTCCGAAGGGCATGCTGCCGTTTTCGACCGATTGGTTCATGACTTGGCAGCCGAATGTGCATTCCTCGCTTTTCATGGGCTATTACCGCTTCTTCGAGCAGCGTACCGGCCTGTGCGGACTTGATGCGATCATCAAGGCCTATCACCTTTATCTCGACCAGATCGAGGCCGGCAGGGTGGAGCCGGTGTTGAGCCTGACCCGGGCATGGACGCTGGTGCGCTTTTTCGCCGCCGACCTTTTGCAGCTGACGGAATGCGGTGTCTGCGGCGCGCATTTCGTGGCCCATGCCCACGATCCGGCGCATGGTTATGTGTGCGGGCTGTGCAATATGCCGTCGCGCGCGGGCAAGACACGCCGCGCCTCGGTGGAGAAAACGCGGGCGCGGGCGCGGGAAACAGAAATGACCTGAATGTATCCGCGCCATGCTGATGTATTTGCATGTATCCGCGCGCATGCTTTTGGCCGCTCATGGTGACGGCCTTTTTTATATCCCGGGTTCAAGTTTTCACGGTACGTTGACGTAAAATCCGGCACACTTCTCCTCCCACGAGGGGAGTTTTTCCGTGTTTTTGCTCATTGGTTATCTCATCATTTTTGCCGCCACGCTGGGCACGTTCGCCGTCCATGGCAGCGTCGTCGCGCTTTGGGTGCCAACGGAGTATATCGCCATCCTGGGGCTGCTCATCGGCGGCTTCGTCGCCGGCAACACGCCCAAGGTGCTGAAGGCCGGGCTGAAGTCGCTGGGCGTGGCGTTCAAGGGGTCGAAATACAATCGCGCGCTTTATGTCGATCTGCTCTCGCTCCTGTTCGAGATTCTCGCCAAGGTGCGCAAGGAAGGGCTGATGTCGATCGAGAACGATGTCGAGAATCCCGAATCCAGCCCGCTTTTCACCAAGTACGCGAGCGTGGCCGCCGATCATCATCTGGTTGAATTCATGTGTGACTATCTGCGCATGATGGTGGGGGGGAACCTCAATGCCTTCGAGATCGAGAATCTGATGGACATGGAGCTTGAGACCCACCATCAGGAGGCGCACCAGGCGCCGCACGCGATCAACGAGATCGGGCAGGCGCTGCCCGCCTTCGGGATCGTGGTGTGCGTGATGGGAGTGGTCAACACGATGGGCGCGGTGGGCGAACCGCCGGCCGTGCTCGGCAAGATGATCGCGGGCGCCCTGGTGGGAACTTTCCTCGGCATCCTGTTATCGTATGGTTTCGTTGCGCCGCTGGCCAGCCAGATCGAGCAGAAGGCCGAGGAAAGCAGCAAGATTTTCCAGGTGGTGAAGGTCGTTCTGCTGGCGAGCATGAACGGCTATGCTCCGCAGATCGCCGTGGAGTTCGGGCGCAAGGTGCTCTATTCCACCGACCGCCCGACTTTCATCGAACTCGAACAGGAAATCAAGAGCCGCAAGGGATGATGGGTCATGGTCATAACCCTGCGGACGAGGCGGAGATCAGGCGGTGAGCGACGATAACCAGCAGCCGATCATTGTCAAGCGCGTCAAGAAGGTCGTTGGCGGCGCCCATGGAGGGGCGTGGAAGATCGCCTACGGCGACTTCGTTACCGCGATGATGGCTTTTTTCCTGATGATGTGGCTGCTCGGTTCGACTTCGCAGGGCGATCTCCAGGGTATTTCCGATTATTTCCAGAATCCGCTCAAGCTCACGATGGAAGGCGGGGCGGGGTCGGGCGCCAGTTCGAGCATCATCCAGGGCGGCGGCGAGGATTTATCGCGCAAGGTGGGACAGGTGCGCCGGGGCGATACGCCTTCGCGCTCGATCAACGTCGATGCCGCGTACCGGCGGCACAGGGGCGAGGGCGCCGATCCCGACTGGGCAGAGCAGGAAAAACGGCGCGAGCATGCCCGCCTGATCGATCTCAAGGGACGGATCGAGGCGCTGATCGAGGCCGACGCCCAGTTGCGCATGTTCAAGAACCAGATTCTGATCGACATCATCTCGGAAGGATTGCGCATCCAGATCGTCGATGAGCAGAACAGGCCGATGTTCAACCTGTCGAGCGCGGAATTGCGCCCCTATACGCGCGAGTTGCTGCGCGCCATCGGCCTGGCGCTCAATGGCGTCGATAACCGCGTCAGTCTCTCGGGTCACACCGACGCGGCGCAATATGCCGGCGGCGATTCAGGTTTTTCCAATTGGGAATTGTCGGCCAACCGCGCCAACGCGGCGCGGCGCGAGTTGATCTCGGGGGGACTGGCGGCAAGCAAGGTGGTGCGCGTGGTCGGGTTGGCCGACACCATCCACCTGGATCAGGACGATCCTTTCGATCCGATCAACCGTCGCATCAGTATCATCGTGCTCAACAAGGAAACTGAAGAAGCAATTCGCAACGAAGGAACCGGCCGCGCCGAAATTCCAATGCAATCCATTCCGGAGGCGATGGGAGCGGGCCGCGGCGGCGCTGCGGACGCCGCGCCGGCTCCCAATCGCTAACCCAACGTTTTCCACGAAGACCACTTCGCCATGGCAACGCATACGTCATTACACGGCAATTCCGGCCAACATCCTTCCGGCGGCGGCGCGGGAAGCTCGCGGCGCGGCGATTCGCCCCTCGCGCCGGGAACGCACTCCGCCACGGCTTCTTCCATCGTGAAAACCCTGTCGGCGCTCCATTCGACAACCACGGCGCAGAATCGTGAATTCGAGTTTACTTCCATCGATTTCGAGCGCGTCCGCAAGCTGATCTACGAGCATGCGGGCATCGCCCTGTCGCCCGCCAAGCAGGATATGGTCTATAGCCGGTTGGCGCGCCGGTTGCGCGCCTGTGGCGACAAGTCCTTTGCCCAATACCTCCAGCGCCTCGAACGGGATCGCGGCGAGTGGGAAACTTTCGTCAATTCGCTGACGACCAATCTGACTTCTTTTTTCCGCGAGTCGCACCATTTCGACATCCTCGCCCAACAGATCAGGCAGATGAAGGAAAAGCGCGTGTTCCGGATTTGGTGCTGCGCCGCTTCAACGGGCGAAGAGCCGTATTCGCTGGCGATCACGGCCTGCGATGTTTTCTCGACCCTGACGCCGCCAGTGGAGATCATCGCCAGCGACATCGACACCGCCGTGCTTGCCCATGGCGAAAAGGGGTGCTACCGGCGCGATCGCGTGGAGAAGTTGCAGCAGGCGCACATCACCCGCTATTTCACGCACAGCGCCACCGACGGGGATATTTACACCGCGCGGCCCGAGTTGCGGCGGCTGATTTCGTTTCGCCGCATCAATCTGCTGTCGCCAACCTGGACAGTGCAGGGGCCGCTCGATGCGATTTTCTGCCGAAATGTAATGATCTATTTCGACAAGCAAACGCAATACGCTATTTTGAAACGCTTTGTTCCCCTGATGCGGCCGGATGGGCGTCTTTATGCCGGACATTCGGAAAGTTTCATACACGCCGCCGATCTGCTGCGCTCACTTGGGCGGACAGTGTATGTGCGGCTGGATTCGCCGTTGCGCTGAATGCTTACAAAGGACGCTTCCACCATGCCGCCGCCAACCACGGAGCATGCGCCGCGCACGCGCATCCTGCCCTATTCCGGAACCATCATTTTCATCGGGGCCTCGACCGGCGGCACCGAGGCGATCCGCGAAGTGCTCATCAGACTGCCCGCGGACGCCCCCCCCATTCTCATGACGCAACATATGCCGGAGCTGTTTACCGGCTCGTTCGCCCGCAGGCTCGACTCCCTGTGCGCCATCGGAGTCCGCGAGGCCGTCCAGGGCGAGACGGTCGAGCCGGGAGTCGCCTATCTGGCGCCGGGGCACTCCCATCTGTCGATCAGGCGGGGGGAAAGCGGCGGTTATCATTGCGAACTGGCGCGCAGCGAACCCGTCAACCGCCACCGCCCCTCGGTCGATGTGCTGTTCCATTCGGCGGCGGAGCAGGTCGGGCGCGCGGCGATCGGCGTGCTGTTGACCGGAATGGGCAAGGATGGCGCCGCCGGTCTTTTGCACATGATGCAGGCAGGCGCATGGACCATCGCCCAGGATCAGGACTCGTGCGTTGTTTATGGCATGCCGCGCGAAGCCGTGCTGCTCGGCGCGGCCAAGGAGATCGCGCCTTTACCCGAAATCGCTGCCCGCGTATTGCAGCGATTGGGGGGCGGATTTCACGGCCATGGAAACCGCGCGCGCGTATGATGGCAGATGGTTCACTATCATATTGGCGGATATGTCGTCAGTCTGTTACCGCTGCATGCTCGTGCCGGACGCACTAAAGTCCGGCACTCCATGGTCGATGATTTCCAGGCCCATCGTATCCGGTCGCGCCGACCGGGCGCGCGCAGCCGCTTCTGGCGGAGAATGAAATGTCCGATTTACTCAAGAATATCGATGCCCGTACCCGGCTGGCCGGGACCAACAAGCTGGAGATCCTGCTTTTCACCCTGGGCGCCGACCGGCGTACCGGACGCAGGGAAACTTTCGGAATCAACGTATTCAAGGTGCGCGAAGTCATGCGCACCCCCGCGATCACGGCCGCGCCCGAAATGCCCTCTTCCGTCGAGGGGATGGTCAGCCTGCGCGGCGTGCTGGTGCCGGTAGTCGATCTGGGCAAATACGTCGGCGTGGGCGAGGAGTCGCCGCGCGACATCATGATCGTCACCGAATACAACGGCCATACCCAGGGCTTCCTCGTCGAGGCGGTCGATACCATCCTGCGCTTGGACTGGGCGCAGATGCGGGTGCCGCCCGACATGCTGACCGCCAAAATGGGAGGACTGGTGACCGCCGTCACCGAATTACCCGAAAACAAGCTCGTGATGCTGCTCGATGTCGAAAAAGTGCTCTCGGAGACCACGCGCTACGATGACGACAGCCTGCTCTTCAAGGATATCGAACCGATCGCCGACGCCGAACGCTACCTGGTGGTGTTCGCCGACGATTCCTCGGTGGCGCGCAAGCAGATCATGCAGACGCTCGACCTGATCGGCGTCAAGTACATCGGCGCGGCCAATGGCCGCCAGGCGTGGGAAGAACTGAAGAAGATCGCCGAAACGACCTCGTCTTCCGGACGCAAGGTGTCCGACGTGGTCAGCCTGGTATTGACCGATGTCGAGATGCCCGAGATGGATGGCTACATCCTGACCCGCCACATCAAATCCGATCTGCGCTTCGAGGGCGTGCCGGTGGTGATGCATTCCTCGCTTTCCGGCATGTCGAACCAGCAACTCGGCCTGTCGGTGGGAGTGGACGAATACGTGCCCAAGTTCGAGCCGCAGCGATTGGCGCAGACCCTGCGCCGCCTGATTCTCGGCGAAAAGGACGCCTCTCCGGCGCTTCCGGTCGCGGACAAGAAAAAGTGAGGTAACACATGTTGAGTCTGGATCAGCAAGGCAAAACAGCGAAAGACACGGCGCTGCTTGAAACGGTCGACGGACGCACCATGCTCGCCGGCTCGAACCGCATGGAAATCCTCCTGTTCTCGCTGGGTACGAGCGAGACCTTCGGCATCAACGTTTTCAAGGTGCGGGAAGTTTCCGCGACCCCCTTCATCACCAAGGCGCCCAACATGCCGCGCGGCGTGGAAGGTCTCATCTCCCTGCGCGGCAACGTGATTCCGGTGCTCTCGCTCGCCAAGATACTCGGTCTGGCGCAACCCGGCGATCCGCTCGGCGCTTCGATGATGGTCACTGAATACAGCAAGCGCACTCTGGGTTTCCTCGTCGAGAGCGTCGACCGCATCATCCGCGTCGAGTGGGACAAGGTGCGCGCGCCCGAAAACGTCTCTTCCAGCCTGCACAACTACATCACGGCGATCACCGAGCTGGCCGACGGCAAACTGGTGTCCATTCTCGATGTCGAAACCATCCTCGCCAATACTTTCGGCGAAGCCGTGGTCGGCAACATCGCGCCCCTGCACAGCGGGGACACCTACAACGTGTTTTTCGTCGATGACTCCGCCGTGGCGCGGCGCAAAATCTCCGAAGTGCTCGACAAGCTCGGCGTGCGCCACAAACATGCCCAGAACGGGCTGGAAGCCTGGACGCGCCTTGAAGGCATGGCCGGGCACGCGCAGCAGACCGGCAAACATGTGTCGAACGAGATCGACCTCATCCTGGTCGATGCCGAGATGCCGGAAATGGACGGTTACGTGTTGACGCGCAACATCAAGAATGACAACCGTTTCGATGGAATTCCCGTGGTCATGCATTCGTCGCTGTCGTCCGAAGCCAACCGCGCGATGGGCAAGCGGGTCGGAGTCGATGCTTACGTGGCAAAATTCGATGCCGACATCCTCGCGCAAACCTTGCGACCGTTGCTGCAGCGAACGCACCAGGGATGAGGCGCTGTCAAGCGAATACCGGAGAGCAAGATGGGTGATCCCAAAACAAAGTTTTTGATCGTAGATGATTTTTCGACGATGCGCCGCATCGTGCGCAACCTGCTCAAGGAGCTGGGCTACACCAACGCCGACGAGGCCGAGGACGGCGTGGTGGCGCTGCAAAAACTGGAATCGGCGCCGGCGGAGTTCGACTTCGTGGTCTCCGACTGGAACATGCCCAACATGGACGGCCTGACCCTGCTCCAGAAAGTGCGCAGCGCACCGCAGCTCAAGCACTTGCCGGTGCTGATGATCACGGCCGAAGCCAAGAAGGAAAACATCATCGCGGCGGCGCAGGCCGGAGCGAGCGGCTACATCGTCA
Organism: Azoarcus sp.; assembly: GCA_031259795.1. Lineage (GTDB taxonomy): Bacteria > Pseudomonadota > Gammaproteobacteria > Burkholderiales > Rhodocyclaceae > WRNU01. The sequence continues at coordinate 3,321 of JAIRLA010000226.1, read as the reverse complement.
AGCCGTTTACCGCGGCGACCCTGGCCGAGAAGCTGGAAAAAATATTCGACAAGATGAAACCGGCCTGAACGGCGCGCGGGAAGGAACTCGGGGGCATTCCGGTGCTTCCGGTGGATGGACGCAGAAAGACGGGGGAGCCTGAAGGTGGCGAAACGAACAAAAGTTGACGAAACAGGAGACTCGGACGACCTCCAGGCGCTGTTCGACAGCATTGCCGCGGGTAACGACAAGGAAACGCCCGCGCAAGCGCCGCCGGCTCCTCCGCCCCCTATCGCGGCAGTCGCCGCCCCTGCCGGAGATACGGACGACAACGACGAATTGCAGGCGCTTTTCGACGCGGAAGCCAGCAAGTTCGGCGCGCCGCCCGGCAGGAACGAAGGCAAGGGCGACGATGGCGACGATGCCGTATTCCACCGCATCGGCAAGATGACGCGCAGGCTGCATGACACACTGATCGAACTGGGACTGGACAACGCCTTGCAGGAAGTGGCCGACTCGATCCCGGACGCGCGCCAGCGCCTGACCTACGTGGCGCAGATGACCGAACAGGCGGCCAGCCGCGTACTCAACGCGACCGACATCGCCAAGCCGGCCGCCGAACGGATCGAAAACGAGGCCGGAGCCTTGCACGCGCGCTGGGACAAGGCGTTTTCCAACCAACTGTCGGTCGGGGAATTCCGTGATCTTTCCGTGGAGACGCGCGCCTTCCTCGGCGCGGCGGTCGAAGGCGGCCGGGAACTCAACGCCCAGCTGCTCGAAATCATGATGGCCCAGGACTTTCAGGACCTGACCGGACAGGTCATCAAGAAAGTCGTCCAGATGGCGCAGTCGCTCGAGACGCAACTGCTCGAAATGCTGATCGAAGTCGCGCCGGAAAACCTCCGCGCGGAAAAGGCGGGCAGCCTGCTCAACGGCCCGGTGGTCAGCAGCACGGGACGCGACGATGTCGTGACCAGCCAGGGGCAGGTCGACGACCTGCTCGAAAGCCTGGGTTTCTAGGCGACAACGAGATTGTGGGAGCGAACGAACCATGAGTGACTTTGCCGGAATGGAAGATCTGTTGCAGGACTTCCTCACCGAGGCGAAAGACCTGCTGTCGGATGTCGACAACAAGCTGGTCGATCTGGAACGCAGTCCGGACGACCGCGGCATGCTCAACGACATTTTTCGCGGCTTTCATACCATCAAGGGCGGCGCGGGCTTTCTCAACGCCACGGAACTGGTGACCTTGTGCCACCTCACCGAAAGCCTGTTCGACAAATTGCGCAATGGCGAACTCACCGTGACGGCCGAAATCATGGACGTCATCCTTTCCGCCACGGCAGGCGTGCGCGACATGTTCGGCCAGCTCGAACAAGGCGCCCAGCCGCAAGCGGCCGATCCGGCGTTGCTCTCCGCGCTCAAGACGGTGCAAAGTGGCGAAAAAGCGAGCGCGCCCGCCGCCGCGCCCGCTCCGGTAGCGGCCAGGACATCCGCGCCTCCGGCGGGACAGGGCAACGAACCCGACTGGAAACAGCTTCACGCCGCTGTCGCGGGCGCGCCCGCGACCTCCCCGGCATCCGCTTCCACGCCCGCCGCCACCGCGGTCGTACCGGCGGCTCCGCCCAGCGCCGACGCCATCGTCCAGAACGCCCTGGGCCGCCGCGCCACCGACCATCCCGGCTCGACCGCGCCCGTCGGGCGGCGCGACACCGAGCGCCAGCGCGACACCTCCATCCGTGTCGACACCGCGCGCCTCGACCAGGTGCTCAATCTTTCCGGTGAAATCGGTCTCACCAAGAATCGTCTCAACGCGCTGCGCAGCGACATTCTCAACGGCAGCAACGATACCGAAACCCTGCATGCGCTCGATCTGGCGGTGAGCCAGCTCGACCTCCTGGTGTCCGATCTGCAAAACGCGGTCATGAAAACGCGGATGCAGCCGATCGGGCGGCTCTTCCAGAAATACCCGCGCATCGCCCGCGACCTTGCCCGCAGTCTCGGCAAGGATGTCGAACTCGTGCTGGCCGGTGAAGAGACCGAAATCGACAAGACCATGATCGAGGACTTGTCCGACCCGATCATCCACCTGATCCGCAACGCGGTCGACCACGGCGTCGAAGAAGCGGGCGAGCGCCGCGCCGCCGGCAAGCCGGACAAATCGGAAGTCCACCTGGAAGCGCGGCAGGAGGGCGATCACATCGTCATTCTCGTCTCCGACGACGGGCACGGCATGAACGCCGACAAACTGCGCGCCAAGGCGGTGGAAAGGGGCCTCATCTCCGACGAAGAAGCCAACACCATGGACGAACGCCAGAGCTTCAACCTGATTTTCCTGCCGGGCTTTTCGCTCGCCGCCAAAGTATCCGACGTTTCCGGGCGCGGCGTGGGCATGGACGTGGTGCGCACCAACATCCAGAAGCTCAACGGTTCGATCGACATCCGCTCGCAACAAGGCAAGGGCACGACCTTCATCATCAGCCTGCCATTGACGCTGGCCATCCTGCCCGTGCTGCTGGTCAGGCTGGGCGAACAGCCGTTCGCCGTGCCGCTGTCGATGGTGCGCGAAATCCTGCCGATCGACCCGGCCGAAGTAAAAGAAGTCGGCGGACGCGCGACGATGGTAGTGCGGGGCGAAGTGCTGCCCATCCTGCCGCTGACCAGCCTGCTTGGCTGGGAACAGGAACGCACCCCCGAATACGGCGTACTGATGCAAATGGCGGAAATGTCGTTCATCCTCGCCATCGACAGCTTCGCCGGACGCGAAGATGCCGTCATCAAGTCGCTCGACGATTTCCGCCCGAAAGGCGTCGCGGGCGTGACCACCCTCTCGAACGGCCAGATCGTCCTGATCCTCGACATGAAGGAACTACTCGGCGCGGCGGGCGAGCAGCGCGGCGTGCCCCGCGCCATGCTGGTCAAACCGAAACAGGCGGCCAAACCCAAACTGGAAAACGCCACGGCCTGAATGGAAAACGCCACAGCCTGAACCCTCCGCCCCCAGGACCGCCACCCCCGACCGCGGCGCGCCTCCTCGCGCGCGCTCTCCTTGTTTCTCCCGCCGATCCGGTAACTGCTTCCTCGCGGCGGAGAGTGAGCGGGTATCCCGTTTCTTCCTCCTTTTTCAATCAGCATCGCCGCGTCATTGCGAAACCCCCTCCCACCTCGTCATTGCGAGGAGCGAATCGACGTGGCAATCCAGTTCGTTCCTCGCGGAGCGCATCGACGCTGTTTTCTTTGCGGTGGAAAGTGGATAAGCGTCCCCTTCCTTCCTCCCCCTTTTTATCCAGCGGCGCTGCGCGCCGGATGGTACGACGCTTTCTTCCGGCTTTTTCCCGGCCA
>JAIRLA010000190.1 GCA_031259795.1 Azoarcus sp. | reverse complement strand
AATTAATTGGCACAATATTTGCTTAAAACAGCGCGAGAGGTAGTATGGACGCAAAACAGCGAGCAGGCATTTTGTATCAACATTAACAGGGGAAATACAGTGTGTAGATGCCTATGCCCCGCAAGCGGGGGAGGGAAGTCCACCGACGAGGCTCGTCACTGCGAAAGCCGCCCCCCGCCTCGTCATTGCGAGGAGCGCAGCGACGTGGCAATCCAGTTCGTTCCATCCGGCGCGCAGCGCCGCTGATCGAGTTCGCAAATTCGTCTTGATGAGTTCGCAAATTCATCTTGATGATTTTGAAAACTCGTCTTGATGAGTTCACAAATTCGTCTTGATCGTTTTGCGGCGCTCGCAATGGCGGGCCTGTTCCCGTCATTGCGGGGAGCGAGGCGGGGCGGCGGGGGATCGTGGCGCGTTGCTGTGCCCGTTGTTTCCGCCCGCAAACCCTGTCAGATCGCAATCAGCGCCCGTTCGAGCGCGAACAGCGCCAGTATGGCGAAGGCCGCCGCCACGCCGGCGCGGAAGAGTTTCCAGGCCCATGTCTTGTAATGGCTTCGCCCGGTCAGCAGCCACAGCACCAGCGATGCGCCGATGCCCAGGCACAGCAGGGCGCCGATGATTCGCGCAAGCAGCATGGCGAACAGGGAAAAATATCGTTAAAGCGCCAGCGCCGGTTCGGCGAGTTGGTAAACGACGGCGGCGGGGGCGGGGGTGGTTGTGTCGAAGCGGACGATTTCCCATGCCGAGGCGTCTTCGAGCAATGTCCGCAGTAGCTGGTTGTTGAGGGCGTGCCCGGCCTTGTGGGCGGTGTAGGCGGCCAGCAGCGGGTGGCCGCAGAGGTAGAGGTCGCCAATGGCGTCGAGCACTTTGTGTTTGACGAATTCGTCGGCGTAGCGCAGTCCCTCGCTGTTGAGCACTCGGTATTCGTCCATGACTATGGCGTTTTCCAGGCTGCCGCCCAGGGCCAGTCCGTGCGCTTGCATGAATTCGACATCCTGCATGAAGCCGAAGGTGCGCGCGCGGGAAACGTCGCGCACGTAGGAGTGCCGGGCGAAGTCGACCACGACTTCGTTGGCGGTGCCGTTGATCGCCGGGTGGTCGAATTCGATGGAGAATTGCAGGCGAAAGCCGTCGTGGGGCGATAACCGCACCAGTTTGTCGCCTTCGCGGAATTCGACGGTTTTTTTCACGCGCAGGAATTTCTTGGGCGCGGGTTGTTCCGCGAGACCCGCCGACAGGAGCAGAAAGACGAACGGCCCGGCGCTGCCATCCAGGATCGGTATTTCGGGCGCATTGACATCGATATGGAGGTTGTCGATGCCCAGCCCGGCCAGCGCGGACATCAGGTGCTCGACCGTGCCGACCTTGCAGCCGTTCTTCTCCAGCCCCGAGCACATGCGGGTGTCACAGACCGCGTAGGGATCGGCGGGCAGGTCGACGGGCGGATCGAGATCGACGCGGCGGAAGATGATGCCGGTATCCGGCTCCGCCGGACGCAGGACGAGGTCGACTTTGCGTCCGCCATGCAAGCCCACGCCTGTCGCGTGGACGATTGATTTGAGTGTGCGTTGCCCGATCATGATCGCTGTTTCCGCATAACTCCGCGAGCTTATCACAAGCGCCGTTCGAGTCCGCCGGAAAACCCCGCTCCGTGGCGGAAACGGCGGCTGCCAGCGCGGGAAAACGAAGGGCGGGGAGGGGGAGTTCGCCCTTCGTGTGATTTTGCCCGCGGATGGCAGCCGCGTTCCAAAACGCTTTTGCTCAGTCGGCCTGCCGGCGCAGGAAGGCGGGGATGTCGTAGGAGCCGCCGCCGGCACTGCCGGCGCTGGAAGCGCCGCCGCCCGTTCCCGCCGCGCCGCTGTTTCCCCTGCCCGCCGCCGCATCGCCCCGCGCGCCGCGGCGGGAGCGGATGATCGCGGGCGTGGCGATGGTGTCGCCTTCGTCGAAATTCACGCCGCCGTAGAAACCATGCGTGCCGGTATTCACGTTCGTCCGCGCCGCGTCCCGCACCATGTGGATGGGCGGCTCTTGTTGCTGGCGCGCGGCGCGCGGCGAACCGAGGCCGGTCGCTACCACGGTGACGCGCATGCGGTCGTCCATGCTGTCGTCGAACACGGTGCCGTATTTGACGAAGGCTTCCGGCGCGGCGAAAGCCTGCACGGTGTGCACGGCCTGTCTCACTTCGGACAGTTTCAGCGATGCCTTGGCGGCGGTGATGTTGATGAGCACGCAGCGCGCTCCCGACAGTTCGGTGCCTTCGAGAAGCGGGCTGCCCGCCGCCTGTTCGGCGGCCAGGCGGGCGCGATCCACGCCGGAAGCTTCCGCCGAGCCCATCATGGCGCGGCCCATTTCGCCCATCGCCGTGCGCACGTCCTGGAAGTCGACATTGACCAGGCCGGGCGCGTTGATGATTTCGGAGATGCCGCCCACCGCCTTGCTCAGGACGTTGTCCGAGGCGCGGAAGCATTCTTCGAGCGTGGCGTCGTCGCCGTAGACTTCGAGCAGGTTGTCGTTGAGGACGACGATGAGGGAATCGACCTGGCGGCTCAGATCCTCGATGCCGCTGTCGGCCACGCGCGTGCGGTGCTCGAAATCGAAGGGCTTGGTGACGACCGCCACGCACAGGATGCCCAGTTCCCTGGCGATTTCGGCCACGACCGGGGCCGCGCCGGTGCCGGTGCCGCCGCCCATGCCGCCGGTGATGAAGCACATGTGCGCGTCGGCGAGCGCCGCGGCGATGGCTTCCTTCGATTCCTGCGCGGCGGCGCGGCCCGCTTCCGGTTTGGAACCGGCGCCCAGTCCGCTCGTGCCGAGCTGGATCCTGATCGGCGCGAGGCTGCGCGTCAGCGCCTGCGCGTCGGTATTGGCCGTGATGAATTCGACGCCCTGTACCCCCTCGCGCACCATGTGGTCGACGGCGTTGCCGCCGGCGCCCCCGACCCCGATCACCTTGATGATGGTCCTGCCATTCGATGGCCGTGGTTCTTTTTCAACAATTTCAAACATTTGCTTCGACTCCTGGAGAGAAAACCCCAACCTTGGGAAAGGTTCCTTGCTGTTGCCTCGCAGGCAACGGCACAAATTTGGAGACGTGGATTAAATCACATCTCGCGCGCTGCATTTCGTCATTTTCACCCCCGTCATTTGTTGTCCACGATAGCCGGAGCAGCGTGCCCGCTATCCGACCGCCTCAAAAATTGCGCCCGATCCAATCCCGCAGACGCCCGAAAAATTGTTTTACCCCGCGCGTGTCGCGCGCCTGTATGCCGCGCCGCCGCTGCGCCGCGCCTTCGACCACCAGCCCCATTGCCGCCGCATATTGCGGATGGCGGATCACGTCGGCCAGCCCGCCTTCGTAGAGCGGCGCGCCCACGCGCACCGGCATGTGGAAAATATCTTCGCCAAGTTCGGCCATTCCCGGCATGAGCGCCGCGCCGCCGGTCAGGACGATGCCCGAGGAGAGCAGTTCTTCGTAGCCGCTGCGGCGCAGTTCGGCGACGACGAGGTCGAAGATTTCCGAGACGCGCGGCTCGATGACGTCGGCCAGCGTCTGGCGCGTCAGGAGGCGCGCCGAGCGGTCGCCCACGCTGGGCACTTCGATCATTTCCTCGGGCGCGACCAGACTGTGCATGGCCACGCCATGGCGGATCTTGAGTTCTTCGGCCTCGGCGGTCGGGGTGCGCAGGGTCATGGCGATGTCGTTGGTCACGAGGTCGCCCGCCACCGGAATGACCGCGGTGTGGCGGATCGCGCCTTGCGTGAAGACGGCGAGATCCGCGGTGCCGCCGCCGATGTCGACCAGGCATACGCCCAGTTCCTTTTCGTCCTCGGTGAGCACCGCGTAGCTCGACGCCAGCGGTTGCAGGATCAGGTCCATGACTTCCAGCCCGCAGCGGCGCACGCATTTGATGACGTTCTGCGCCGCCGATACCGCGCCGGTGACGATGTGCACCTTGACTTCGAGCTTGACGCCGCTCATGCCGATGGGTTCGCGCACGCCGCCTTGCCCGTCGATGATGAATTCCTGGGTGAGGATGTGCAGGATTTGTTGTTCGGCGGGGATCGGCATGGCGCGCGCGACTTCGATGACGCGCTCGACATCGAGCGGCGTCACTTCCTTGTCCTTGATGGCGACCATGCCGTTGGAGTTGAAGCTCTTGATGTGGCTGCCCGCGATGCCGGTGTAGAGGTCGTGGATCTTGCAGTCGGCCATCAGTTCGACTTCCTGCACCACCCTCGAGATCGCGTCGACGGTCGCCTCGATATTGACCACCACGCCGCGCTTGAGGCCGTTGGTCGGCTGCGTGCCGATGCCGACGATGGACAGGCGTCCGTCCGGCCTCGTTTCGGCCACCATGCAGGTGACTTTGGAGGTGCCGATGTCGAGGCCGACGATCAGGTCTTTGTATTCCTTGCTCATTTTACGTTGCTTGCCGCGGCGGGCCGCGGGTTTGTATTGATGTTGGCGGCCGCCGGCGCGAGGGCAAAGCCATTGGGATAGCGCAGGTCGGCGCGCGCGATCCGTGCATCCAGACTGTCCCGCAAGCGGGGCCAGGCGGCGACGAATCTTTCCAGCCGTTCGTCGAGCGGCGAATTTTCCTGCCCGCGGCCAAGCACGATAGCGAGGCCGTCGTCCAGCCATAGCCGCCACGCGCCGCGCGCCGAAAGCTCCAGCTTGGCGGGCCGCGCTCCCAGCGGTTGCAAGACCCGGGCGCACGCGACATAGCGCTCCAGCACGGCGGCGGCCATTCCCGGCGGGCCGGAGAATTCCGGCATCCTGGCGTCGCTCGAAGCGGCGAATATTTCGCCCTGGCGGTTGATGAGCCGCACATTGCCGTCGCCGTCCGCGTCCCGCCAGTAGGCCACGGCCTCGTGTTCTTCGAGGCTCAGTTCGAGAGCATCCGGCCACAGGCGGCGCACGCCGGCGCGCCGTACCCAGGGCAGTTTCTCGAAAGCCGCGCGCACGTCTTCGAGCCGGGCGGTAAAGAAGTTGCCGTGGATGGCGGTACGGGCCACGAATTCGAGTTGGGCCTGGGTCACTTGCGCGGGCGGGGCGCTCAATTCCAGCCGGCGCAGCGGGAAGAGCGGTTTCGCCAGCGCCCAGGTCACCAGCGCCCAAGCCAGCGCCGCCGCGGCGAAAAGCAGCAGTACGTCCGAGATCAGGTCGAGCAGTTCCGGCCTGTGCCACAGACCCGTGCGCCGCGGCGGGCGCGCGGGCGGTTCCTTGGCCAGCGCCATCACGACGGGAGGGCGTTTGCGCCGTTCAGCCACGATGCGCCCCCGCGAGAATTTTCAGGCACAGCGCTTCGAACGACAGCCCGGCCTGGCGCGCCGACATCGGCACCAGCGAATGCGTGGTCATGCCCGGCGCGGTGTTGATTTCGAGGAAGTAATGCCGTCCCGCTTCGTCCATCAGGAAGTCCACCCGTCCCCAGCCCGACGCGCCCACGGCGCGGAATGCCTTGAGCGCTCCCGCCCGGATTGCATCGGCCTGCTCCGGCGGCAGTTCCGCCGGGCAGGTGTAGCGGGTGTCGGCGCGCAGGTACTTGGCCTCGTAGTCGTAGAAGGGCGTCGCCGGTTCGATCTCGACGATGGGCAGCGCCTCGTCGCCAAGGATCGCCACCGTGTATTCGCCGCCCATGACGCCTTTTTCCGCCATCACCAGCGCATCGTGCGCGCGCGCGGTTTTCCAGGCGGCCCGCAGTCCGCCGGATTCCGTCACCATGACGACGCCGATGGAAGAGCCTTCGCGCGCCGGTTTCACGAACAGCGGCAGTCCGAGTTGCCGCTCCACGGCGGCAAAATCCGTCTCTTCGTCGAGCATGGCGTATTCCGGTGTGGGCAGCCCCGCCGCCTGCCAGATCAGCTTGGTGCGGAACTTGTCCATGCCGATGGCCGAGGCCATGATGCCGGGGCCGGTGTAGGGGATGCCCATGATTTCCAGCGCGCCCTGGATCGCGCCGTCTTCGCCATGGCCGCCGTGCAGGGCGATGAAGACGCGATCGTAGGCCCTGAGCGCATCGAGCGCATCGTGGGCCGGATCGAAGGCGTGGGCGTCGACTCCCCGCGCGAGGAGCGCTTGCAGCACGCCCTTGCCGCTGTTGAGGGAAACCTCGCGTTCGCCGGAGGTTCCGCCCATCAGTACCGCGACCTTGCCGAAATCCTGCTTTGTTTCACTCATGTCCGGCCACCCGGGATTGGACGATTTTCTGGGAAACGCCGCCGATGGAGCCTGCGCCCATCGTCAGCACCACGTCGCCGTCGCGCGCGGCATCGAGAATGCGCGCCGGCATGTCGCCGATGTCTTCGACGAATATGGGTTCCACCCTGCCCGCCACCCGCAGCGCCCGCGCCAGCGAGCGCCCGTCGGCGGCGACGATGGGCGGCTCTCCCGCCGCATAGACCTCGGCGAGCAGGAGGGCATCGACGCCGGAGAGCACTTTCACGAAATCCTCGAAACAGTCGCGGGTGCGCGTGTAGCGGTGCGGCTGGAAGGCGAGCACCAGACGCCGCCCGGGAAAGGCGCCGCGCGCCGCCGCCAGCGTCGCGGCCATTTCCACGGGGTGGTGGCCGTAATCGTCGACGAGGGTGAACGCGCCGCCCGCGGGCAGACGGATTTCGCCATGACGCTGGAAACGCCGCCCCACGCCCCTGAACTCCGCCAGCGCCTTGACGATGGCTTCGTCCGGCGCTTGCACTTCGGCGGCCACGGCGATGGCGGCGAGCGCGTTGAGGACGTTGTGCAGGCCCGGCGCGTTGAGGACGATGGGCAGGCGCGGCGTCCTGCCTTCGGCGCGGACGGCATCGAACAGCATGCGTCCGCCTTCGGCGCGGATGTTCTCGGCGCGGATGCCGGCCTCCGCGCCCAGGCCGTAGCGCACGACCTGTTTCGGGACGTGCGGCAGGATGGCGCGCACGTTCGGGTCGTCCTGGCAGAGCACCGCCACGCCGTAGAAAGGCAGGCGGTTCAGGAAATCGACGAAGGTCTGTTTCAGGCGTCCGAAATCGTGCCCGTAGGTTTCCATGTGGTCGGCGTCGATATTGGTGACGACCGAAATCACCGGGGTCAGGTAGAGGAAGGAGGCGTCCGATTCGTCCGCTTCGGCCACCAGGAAATCGCCCTTGCCCAGGCGGGCGTTCGCGCCCGCCGCGTTGAGCCGTCCGCCGATCACGAAGGTGGGATCGAAACCGGCCTCGCCCAGGATGCTGGCGACGAGGCTGGTCGTCGTGGTCTTGCCGTGCGTGCCGGCGATGGCGATGCCCTGCTTGAGCCGCATCAGTTCGGCGAGCATCTGCGCCCTCGGTACCACGGGAATGCCCGCCAGCCGCGCGGCTTCCACTTCCGGATTGCCGGGTTTGATGGCGGTGGAGGCCACCACCGCGTGCGCCCCGGCGATGTTTTCCGCCGCGTGTCCGATGGCGATGCGGACCCCCAGCCCGGCCAGCCGCCCGGTGACGGCGGAGGTGGCGAGATCGGAGCCGGAAACCTTGTAGCCCAGGTTGGCGAGCACTTCGGCGATACCGCTCATGCCCGCGCCGCCGATGCCCACGAAATGGATGTTCCTGACCTTGTGCTTCATGCCGCGCTCCCGCCCGCGAGTTCCTCGCAGGCCTTCGCCACTTCTTCGCTGGCGAGCGGACGCGCCAGCGCGCGCGCGTTCCCGGCCATGCGCAGCAATTGGGGGCGGCTGGCGTCCGTCAGCATTTCCGCCAGTTTTTCCGGGGTCAATCCGGTCTGCGGCAACAGCCATGCCGCCTCCCGCGCGGCGAGAAAGTGCGCGTTGACCGTCTGGTGGTCGTCTACCGCGTGGGGGAAGGGCACCAGTATGCTGGCCGCGCCCGCCGCCGTCAGTTCGGCGATGGTGAGCGCGCCGGCCCGGCACAGCACCAGATCGGCTTCGGCATAGGCGGCGGCCATGTCGTCGATGAACGGGCGCAGATCGCCCTCGATGCCCGCCCCGGCGTATGCGGCCCGCAGGGCGTCGATCTGTTTTGCGCCCGCCTGGTGCACCACCAATGGGCGGCGCTCGGCGGGAATCAGCGCCAGCGCGCGCGGCGTGGCCTCGTTGAGCGCCGCGGCGCCGAGGCTGCCGCCGACCACCAGCAGGCGCAGCGGCCCTCCGCGTCCGGCGAAACGCTCCGCCGGAGGCGGCACGGCGACGATTTCGCCGCGCACCGGATTGCCCACCCAGCGCGCGCGCGGCAATACATCGGGAAAACCCGTCAGCACGCGGCGGGCCAGGCGGGCAAGTACGCGGTTGGCCAGCCCGGCAACGGAATTCTGTTCGTGCAGCACCAGGGGAAAACCCGTCAACCCCGCCATCACCCCGGCGGGAAAGCTGATGTAGCCGCCCATGCCGACGACCACGTCGGGGCGCACCCGCGCCAGCACCCGCCAGGCTTTCCAGCACCCCGACAGGAGGTTGAACGGCAGCATGAGTTTGCGCGCCAGCCCTTTGCCGCGCAGCGCGCCGAAACGCAGGCCTTCCATCTCGAAACCGCGCTCCGGCACGAGCCGCGCTTCCATGCCGTCCGGATTGCCGAGCCACACCACGCGCCAGCCGCGCGCGCGCAGGCATTCGCCGATGGCGATGCCGGGGAAAATATGGCCGCCCGTGCCGCCGGCCATCATCAGCAGCGTTTTCATGCCGCGCCTCCCCGCTTCAGCAGCCGCGTTTCCCAGTCGATGCGCAGCAGGATGCCCAGGGCGAGGCAGTTGGCGAGCAGTCCGGAGCCGCCGTAGCTCATCAGCGGCAGGGTCAGGCCCTTGGTGGGCAGCGCCCCCATGTTGACGCCCATGCTGATGAGGGCCTGTCCTCCGATCCACAGGCCGATCGCCTGCGCCGCCAGTCCGGAAAAATAACGTTCGAGCCGGATCGCTTCGCGGCCAATGACGAACGCTCTTTGTATGAGAAAGGCGAACAGCAGGATCACCGCGGCCACCCCGACGAAGCCGAGTTCTTCGGCGATCACCGCGAGCAGGAAATCGGTGTGCGATTCCGGCAGGTAGAACTGTTTTTCGAAACCGGCCCCCAGTCCGACCCCCAGCCATTCGCCGCGCCCGAAGGCCATCAGCGCGTGCGTGAGCTGGTAGCCCTTGTTGAAGGGATCGTCCCAGGGATTCATGAAGCTGAAGATGCGGTCGCGCCGGTAGGGTGAAATCCAGATCAGGATGATGAAACCGATCAGCGCGGCGACGCCCAGCAGGAAGAACAGGCGAATGTTGACCCCGCCGAGGAAGAGCACCCCGAAGGCGATGATGGCGACCACGACGAAAGCGCCGAAGTCCGGCTCGAACAGCAACAGGCAGCCGACGAAGAGAATCACGCCCATCATCGGCATGAAACCCTTCTTGAAGCTGCTCATCACATCGAGCTTGCGCACGGTGTAGTCGGCGGCATAGATCGCCACGAAAAGTTTCATCAGTTCGGAGGCTTGCAGATTCACCGGCCCGAGCGGCAGCCAGCGCCGCGCGCCGCCGACCTTGTGGCCGATTCCCGGAACCAGCGTCACCAGCAGCAGCAGGACGCCGATCAGGAAAAGCCACGGCGCCATGCGCTGCCAGTGCACCATCGGAACGCGGAAGACGGCCAGCCCCGCCGCCACGCCCACGGCAAGGAAAATCGTATGCCGGATCAGGAAGTAATCCGCCTGGTAGCCGGTGAAAAGCTCGTCTTCGGCGGTCACGATGGAGGCCGAGTAGACCATCACCAGCCCGAACGCCAGCAGGGCCGCCGCCGACCAGGTCAGTACCGGATCGAGTTCGCGCACCGCCGCCCTCGGATTGATCAGGCGTCCGACCGTGCGCGCGGCGATGTCGCCGTCGCGCGCCGGAAAGGAGAAAAAGCCGCGCAGGAGGCCGGCGAGCTTCATGCTCTTTCTCCCGGCAGCGCCCGCACCGCGTCTACGAAAACCTGGGCGCGGTGCGCGTAATCGCGGAACATGTCCCAGCTTGCGCAGGCGGGCGACAGCAGTACGCAGTCGCCGGAACGGGCCTCGCCCGCGAGCCAGCGCACGGCGCTTTCCAGATCGGCGAAGGTTTGCGCGGGCAGGCCGCAACCGGCGATGGCCGCGGCGATGGCCGCGCCGTCCTGTCCGATCAGGGCCGCGGCGCGGCCATGGCGGCGCAGCGCCTCTTTCAGGGGACGGAAATCCTGCCCCTTGCCGTCGCCGCCGAGGATGATGGCGACGGGCCGCCCCATGCCTTCGATGGCGGCGAGCGTCGCGCCGACATTGGTGCCCTTGGAGTCGTCGACATAGAGCACGCCGCCGATTTCCGCCACGGGTTCAACGCGATGCGGCAGGCCCCTGAACGCGCCGAGCGCGGGGAGGACTTGCCCGGCCTGTACGCCGACGGCGCGGCACAGGGCCAGCGCCGCCATGACGTTGGCGGCGTTGTGCAGTCCTTTCACGGGGAGTTCATCGAGAGCGACCAGGCGCTCTTCGCCAAGCCGGATGGCTCCTTGCGCGATGCCGTAATGTCCGGCGCGGGGCGCGGGATCGAGACCGAATGTCACCATGCCGCGGCCGCAGCCGCCCATGGCGAGACTGCGTTCGTCGTCGCGGTTGAGTATCCGGACGGTGGCGGGATGCTGGAAGATGCGCGCCTTGGCCGCGGCGTAGGCGCTCATGTCCGCGTAGCGATCCAGATGATCCTCGCTCACGTTCAGCACCGCCGCCGCATGGGCCGTCAGGCGGTGCGCGTTCTCCAGTTGGAAGCTGGAAAGCTCCAGCACCCAGGCGCGCGGCGGGCGGCCCGCATCCTGCGCCGCCATCAGCGCCTCCAGCATCGCGGGCGAGATGTTGCCGCAGGCGACAGCCGGAATCCCCGCGCCATCGAGCAAATGCGCGGTCAGGGCCGTGGTCGTGGTCTTGCCGTTCGAGCCGGTGATCGCCAGCACTTTTGCTTCCGGGGTATAGGCCGCGATCGCGTCGAAGAACAGATCCACTTCGGAGACGATGGGCGTGTTCCCGGCGGCGGCGGCGATGGCCGGCGTCGACATGGGCACGCCGGGGGAGAGCGCGATGCAGTCCGCCGCCGCGAACGTCCCGGCTTGGAACGGCCCGGCGGTCACTTCGATTTCCGGCGCGGCGGCGGCGAGCGCCGCGCGCCCGGGCGGCTCCGCGCGGCTGTCGGCGACGCGTACGGCGGCGCCCTGGCGATGAAGCCATTTCGCCATCGCCAGCCCGGATTCGCCCAGCCCCGCCACCACGAAGCGCTTGCCCGCCAGTTCCATGTTCATCTCAGCTTCAGCGTCGACAGGCCGAACAGCACCAGCATGATGGTGATGATCCAGAAGCGCACCACGACCTGGGTTTCCTTCCAGCCGCTCTGTTCGAAATGGTGGTGCAATGGCGCCATGAGCAGGATGCGGCGGCCCTCGCCGTATTTTTTCTTGGTGTACTTGAACCAACTCACCTGCACCATGACGGAAAGCGTTTCCGCGACGAAGAGTCCTCCCATGATGAACAGCACGATTTCCTGCCGCACGATGACGGCCACGCAACCGAGGGCGGCGCCGAGGGCCAGCGCGCCGACATCCCCCATGAACACTTCCGCCGGATAGGCGTTGAACCACAGGAAGCCCAGCCCCGCCCCGGTGATCGCGCCCAGCAGGATGCAAAGTTCGCCCGCGCCCGGCACGTAGGGAATGAGCAGATACTTGGCGAGCACGACGTTGCCGGTCGCGTAGGCGAAGATGGCGAGCGCGGCGGCCACCATCACCGTTGGCATGATGGCCAGCCCGTCGAGGCCGTCGGTGAGGTTGACCGCGTTGGAGGTGCCGACGATGACGAAATAGGTCAGCGCCACGAAGCCGAAAACGCCCAGCGGATAGGCGATGCTCTTGAAGAACGGCACGATGAGTTCCGTCTGTGCCGTCATCTGCGCCGGATTGTCGGTGGAGAAGGCGAGAAAAAGCGCCGCGCCGATTCCGAGCACCGATTGCCAGAAGAACTTCCAGCGCGCGGCCAGCCCGTTCGGGTCGCGGTACACCACTTTTTTCCAGTCGTCGTACCAGCCGATGATGCCGAAGCCGAGCGTGACCACGAGCACCGTCCACACATAGCGGTTGGACAGATCGCCCCAGAGCAGCGTCGTCAGCGCCACCGCGATCAGGATCAGGATGCCGCCCATCGTGGGCGTGCCGGACTTGATGAGGTGTGTCTGCGGGCCGTCGGTGCGCACCGCCTGGCCGATCTTCTTGGCGGCCAGCCAGCGGATCACCCGCGGCCCGAGGGCGAGCGAGAAAAAGAGCGCTGTCATCGCCGCGAGCACCGTGCGCAGCGTGATATAGCTGAATACGTTGAAGCCGCGGACGTATTGACCAATCCACTGGGCGAGTTCGAGCAGCATCAGCCATGTCCCTCCAGGGCCGGGGCGGCGGCCAGCGCGGCCAGCGCATCCGTCACCCGTTCCATGCGCATGAAGCGCGAACCTTTCACCAGTACGGTGGCGTTGGCGTCGAGCCTTGGCGCGAGCGCCGCCGTCAGCGCCTCGGCCGAACCGAAATGCTGGCCGCCTTCGCCGAAATTGCGCACGGCCACGGCGCTCATCGCCCCGAGGGTGAGCAGTTCGCAGACCCCCTTGCTTTTTGCATAGCCGCCCACTTCGTCGTGCGCCTGCGCGCTGCTCTCCCCGACTTCGCCCATGTCGCCGAGGACGAGAAAGGTGCGGCCGGGCATGAGCGTGAGCACGTCGATGGCGGCGCGCACCGAATCCGGGTTGGCGTTGTAGCTGTCGTCGAGGATGAGGGCGCCGCGCGGCCCCGCGCGCCGTTGCAGGCGGCCATGCGCGCCGCCGTAGCCCGCGAGTCCCGCCGCCACCGCCGCGAGCGGCGCGCCCGCCGCGAGGCAGGCGGCGGCGGCGGCCAGCGCGTTGTGGGCGTTATGCACGCCCGGCACCCGCAATTCGCATTCGGCGCGGCCCTGCGGCGTATCGAGTTCCAGTTTTCCGCCCAGGCCGTGCAGCGTGCAGCGCCCCCGCACCGTCGCCGGCCCCGTCATGCCGAAGCTCACCACTTCGCGGTGGGCGTTGGCCGCCAGCCAGCCGCCGGCGTGCGCGTCGTCGACGTTGATGACCGCCACGCCGCCGTCGACGAGTCCGTCATGGATGCAGCCCTTTTCGCGCGCGATTTCGGCGAGCGTGCCCAATCCCGCGAGATGGGCGCGCTGGGCGTTGTTGACCAGGGCCACCGTGGGCCGCGTCAGTCCGGCGAGATAGGCGATCTCGCCGGGATGGTTCATCCCCATTTCGATCACCGCCGCCTTGTGATGCGCGCGCAGGCCGAGCAGGGTGAGCGGCAGGCCGATGTCGTTGTTGAAATTGCCCTGCGTGGCGAGTATTTCGTCATCATCTCCAGCCCAGGCGCGCAGGATCGCCGCGCACATTTCCTTGACCGTGGTCTTGCCGTTGCTGCCGGTGACGCCGATGAGCGGAATGTCGAAACGCCCGCGCCAGCCCGCCGCCAGCGCGCCGAGGGCGAGGCGCGTGTCATCGACAATGATGAACGGCGCGTTCTCGTCCCGCGGATGTTCCCGCGCCCAGCGCGCGTCGACCATCGCCGCCGCCGCGCCGGAAGCGAGCGCCGCGTCGGCAAAGGCGTGGCCGTCGAAATGCTCGCCGCGCAAGGCCACGAAAAGCTGCTCCGGCACGATGGCCCGGCTGTCGGTGCCCACCGCCGTAAAACGCGCCGCGCCCGTGATGCGGGCGCCGCGCGGAGCAAGCAGGGTGGCGGCTTCGGCAAGCGTCATCATGCCGCAACCCTCCCCCGCCGCGCCGCGAGCGCCCGCGCCGCCTGGTCGCAATCGGAAAATGGCCGCCGCTCGCCAAGGATCTCCTGATAAGGTTCATGCCCTTTGCCGGCAAGAACGATGACATCGCGCGCATCGGCGCCATCGACCGCGGCGCGGATCGCTTCCGCGCGTCCGGGCACGGCTTCCGCCGCCGCGCCCGCGCCCGCGAGAATGGCGTCGATGATCTTTTGCGGCGGCTCGCCGCGCGGGTTGTCGCTGGTGACGATGACCCGGTCGGCCAGGCGGCTGGCGGCCTCGCCCATCAATGGACGCTTGCCGGCGTCGCGTTCGCCGCCGCAGCCGAATACGCAGATCAGATGGCCGCCGCGCGCGCGCGCCGAATCGCGTCCGGCTTCGAGCGCCTTGGCGAGCGCATCCGGCGTGTGGGCATAGTCGACGATCACCAGCGGCTCGCCCTCGCCTCCCACGAGTTGCATGCGCCCGGGCGGCGGCGCGAGTGTTTTCGCCGCCCGCAACGCATCGTCCAGCTCCACGCCGCGCGCGAGCAGCGCGCCGATGACCGCGAGCAGATTGGAAACGTTGAACATGCCCGCGAGACGGACTTCCAGTTCCGCGCGCTGTCCTTCCCACGACAGATCGAAACACAGTCCTCCGGCGCTGGCGCGCGCGCGCTCCCCGAGGAGCATGCGCGCGCCGGGCGCGGCGCGTCCCGCCGCCGTGGCGTAGCCGGTCACGTTCACGCCGCGCGCCGTCAGGCGTCTTGCTTCGCCGAGACCGAAATCGTCGTCGAGATTGATGACCGCCACATCGAGGCCGGGCGAGTCGAACAGCCGCGCCTTGGCTTTGGCATAAGCCTGTATCGAGCCGTGATAATCGAGATGATCGCGCGTGAGATTGGTGAAAATCGCCACGTTGAAACGCGCGCCATTGACCCGTCCCTGGTCGAGTCCGATCGATGAGACCTCCATCGCCGCGGCGCACGCCCCGTCCGCCGCGAATCCGGCCAGCAGCCGGTGCAGTTCGAGCGCGTCCGGGGTGGTGTTGACCCCGGCGGCCAGGGCATCGGGAAAACCGTTGCCCAGCGTGCCGATCACACCGCAGCGCACATCGAAAGTTTCGAGCGCCTTCGCCAACCATTGGCTGACGGAAGTTTTACCGTTGGTGCCGGTCACTCCGGCCAGCCACAACTTTTCCGAAGGCCGCCCATGAATCTCGTGCGCCAGATGTCCGGCCAGCGCGCGCAGGCCATCGACCGCGATCAGCGGGCGTCCGCCGCTTTCGGGCGGCTGGAAACCGTCGCCGGCTTCAAAAAGAACCGCCGCCGCGCCACGGGAAATCGCCTCGCCGATATAGCGCCGCCCGTCGCGCGCCGCGCCCGGCCAGGCGGCGAAAACATCGCCCGCGCCAACCTGGCGCGAATCGGCGGTGATGGCGCGCGGCCGCACCCCGGCCTGGGCAAGCCGGGCAAGCACATTGGCGGCATGCGTTGTCATTACATGTCCCTCCGCGCCGGTTTGCGGGACGGCTGGCCATCGGCCATCGCCGTCAGTTGTGGAGGCGTGGGCCGCACATCGGGGGCGACGCCGAGCGAGCGCAGCGCGCCTTCGACCACTTTTGCGAACACGGGCGCCGCCACCGTACCGCCGAAATGTTGTCCGGCCGACGGTTCGTCGATCGCCACCGCCACGACGAGGCGCGGATTCGAGACCGGCGCGAGGCCGACGAAGGATGACACGTATTTATTGACGTAACGCTTGTTCTCGATCTTGTTGGCGGTGCCGGTCTTGCCCGCCACCCGGTAGCTCGCAACCTGGGCGCGCGTGGCCGTGCCGCCCGTGTTGACCACGGTTTCCAGCATCTTGCGCACCTCGCGGGCGACCCGCGGCGAAAGTACCCGCGTCCCGCGCGGCGGGACATCGACCCGGGTCAGCGACAAGGGCAGCAGTTCGCCGTCGCGGGCAAATGCGAGATAGGCGCGCGCCACCTGGATCAGGGTGACGGAGACGCCATGCCCGTAGGCCATCGTCGCCTGTTCGACCGGCTTCCAGCTTTGGGGCGGGCGCAGGTTGCCGCTGGCCTCGCCGGGGAGGCCGAGCCGCAGCGGCGAGCCGAAGCCAAGCTGCTTGTAGAACGACCACATATGCTCGGGAGGGAATTCCAGCGCGATCTTCGCCGCGCCGATGTTGGACGATTTCTGGATGATTTCGGCCACGGTGAGCGTGCGGTAGGCGTGCGTGTCGTGGATGACGCGGTTGCCGATGCTCATGCGTCCGGAATTGGTGTCGATCGGCGTCGTCGAGGTGAACCTGCCGCTTTCGAGCGCCATCGCGGCAACGAAGGGCTTCATGATCGACCCCGGCTCGAAGACATCGGTGAAGACCCGGTTGCGCAGGTGCGCGCCGGTGAGCTGGGCGCGGTTGTTGGGGTTGAAGGTCGGAGCATTGACCAGCGCCAGCACTTCCCCGGTGTGTACGTCGATCACCACGATCGAACCCGCCTTGGCGCGATGCTGCCGCATCGCTTCGCGCAGCGCCGTGTAGGCGAGGTACTGGATGTTGGCGTCCATCGCCAGCGCCACATCCCCGCCTTCGCTCGGCTGGTCGATGTATTCCACATCCTCCACCACCCGCCCGTGCAAATCCCTGACGATCCGCCGCTTGCCCATTTTCCCGGCGAGCGTGCGCTCGAAGCCGAGTTCGATCCCCGCCTGGCCGCGATCATCGATGCTGGTATAACCAAGCATGTGCGCCATGACCTCGCCATTTGGATAAAAGCGGCGATATTCGTCCTGCTGGTGAATGCCGGGCAGATCGAGCGCGGTGACCTCGTCGGCGAGTTCGGGCGGGACATGACGCTTGAGAAAGGCGAAACCGCCCCCGGCGGCGAGACGGGCATTCAGTTCGGTGGTGTTCATGCCCAGCAATTGGGCCAGTCGCCGCAGTTGTTCCGGTTTCAACTGGCTGGCGTCGGACGGAATCGCCCAGATCGACTTCACCGAAGTGCTGGCCGCCAGCATGTTTCCATCGCGGTCGGTGATGCGCCCCCGCGCCGCCGGCACGTTGCGCACCCGCACGTAAATATCCTTGCCCTTGGCCTTGTGCTCGTTGTCGAAGCATTGCAGGTAAAGCGAGCGCCCCGCCAGCACGGCCATGCCCACGAGCAGCGCGAGCAGCACCAGGCGCGCGCGCCAGCGCGACAACCCGAGCTGGAGCAGCGGGTTGTGGTTGAACGTGACCGCCTTGGGCGTGCGGCTCATGGCCTGTCCTCCAGTACCACGATCTGCCCGGCGCCGGGCGGCGCCATCCGCAAGCGTTCGCGGGCGATTCTTTCCACTTGGCGATATTCGGTCAGGACGCCTTGTTCGAGTTGCAGGCGCCGCCAGTCTTCTTCCAGATTGGCGACGCGGCGCTGCTCGTATTCAAGGGCGATGTACAGTTTGCGGGCGCGATGCTGCGACGAGATGACGCCGAGGGCGCTGGCCGCGGCGAGCACGAAGAGCAAGGCGATGAAAAAAGCATCGACACGGATCATGCCGCCGCTCCCGCGCATGGCCCGAGCCGTTCGGCCACCCGCATCACCGCGCTGCGCGCGCGCGGATTGGCCGCCACTTCGTCCGCGCCGGGACGCCGCGCCCGCCCGACGAGAGCGAGCCGCGGCGGCGGCAATTCCGCCGCGCGCACGGGCAGGCGCGCCGGCAGGCGCGCCGGCGTCGCCTCACTGCGCATGAAGCGCTTGACGATGCGATCTTCGAGCGAGTGAAAGCTGATGACCACCAGCCGCCCCCCGGCCCGCAACCGCCGCGCGCAGATCGGCAAAACCTGTTTCAGTTCTTCGAGTTCCTGGTTAATGAAAATCCGTAGAGCCTGGAAGCTGCGCGTCGCCGGGTGCCGCCCCGGCTCGCGTGTACGGACCGCCTTTTCCACGAGCGCGGCAAATTGTCCTGTGGTCGCAATAGCTCCCCTTGTCCGAGCAGTTGCAACCGTCTTTGCAATCGCATGAGCAAACCGTTCTTCTCCATATTCCCTGAGCACCTCGGTAATCTGGGCGACGGAAGCATCCGCCAGCCATTGCGCCGCGGTCTGGCCGCGGCTGGTATCCATGCGCATGTCGAGCGGCGCATCGAAACGAAAACTCATTCCCCGCGCCGCATCGTCGAGTTGGGGCGAAGACACCCCGAGATCGAAGAGCGCGCCGTCGATTTCGTCCACGCCGAGGCGGTCGAGCACTTCGGCCAGTGCGCTGAACGGCGCATGGACGAGCGTGAAGCGCGGATCGCCGATGGCGCGCCCGGCGGCGATCGCCCGCGGATCGCGGTCGAGCGCGATGAGACGCCCCGCCGCGTCCAGCCTGCCGAGCACCTCGCGGCTGTGGCCGCCGCGCCCGAAGGTGCCGTCGACGTAAACACCCCCGCTCCTGATCGCCAGGGCGTTGGCCGCTTCTTGGAGTAGCACGGTGATATGCACGGCCACCCCCTCACAGGACAAGATTCTCGAAACCGGGAGGCACGCCGCCGCCTTCCTCTTCCGGCCGGGCCAGTTTCTCCATGGCCTTCAACTGCTGTTCCCAGCCCGCGTCGGACCACAGCTCGAAATGCGTCACCTGGCCGATCAGCCAGACTTTTTTTTCGAGTTTGGCGAATTGCCGTTGCGACGGGGCGATCAGCACCCGGCCCACGCTGTCGAGCGTCTCCTCCTGGGCATAACCGATGAACAAACGCTTCAACGACGCCGAACGGGAATCGAGGCTGGGCGCGCGCAGGATTTGATCGCGGATCGGCTCCCATTCCGGCACGGAATAAATGACCAGGCAGCCGTGCGGATGGGCGGTGATAACCACGCGCCCATCGCCCGCGCTGTCGCGATGCTTGGCCGGGACCGCAAGGCGTCCCTTGGCATCGAGATTAAGCGCTGTGCTTCCCTGGACATTCTGGAGCATTGTTCTTCCTGCCCGCACCCGGTGCACTTTGCACCACTAAAACCCATCAAAACCTACTGTCTGACCCGCCAGAACCCTAATTGTCGACCATATTTGGAGAAAATGGAAACTATTTTTGGAGCAGACATCCATACATTCTTCACGCAAACAGTATAAATATATAGAAATCAATAAAATATAACGAACTCTTGAGAGCAAACATCAACATTGATAATAATTGCGAAGCGGTGGGAAAAAGTGGGAGAAATCGCGCCGGGGGCATGCGCGCGAGGGCGCGCCGGGGGAAAACGGGCGGAACACGGCAGGTGCGCGCGGAAAAACCGTGTGGTTTACACCCGGAACCTGTCCATGATTTCCGGATTGCCATGGTCACGGCAGGCGTCCCGTTCCTTCGTCTCCTTTTTTGATCAGCGGCGCTGCGCGCCGGGTGGAACGCGCTGGATTGCCGCGTCGCTACGCTCCTCGCAATGACGAGGTGGGGGAAGGGCTTTCGCGATGACGAGTTCTTCCGATGGATTCCCCCCGTCCGATGGATTCCCCTCCCCCGCTTGCGGGGGAGGGTGGCCGAAGGCCGGGAGAGGGTTTCCTTCTATACGGAGCGAAGCGACGCTGTTTTCTTTGCGGTGGGGCGTAGACAAGCCTCCCATTTCTTCCTCCCCCTTTTTATCCAGCGGCGCTATGCGCCGGATGGAACGAAGCCCTCTCCCGGCCCTGACGGGCCACCCTCCCCCGCAAGCGGGGGAGGGGAGTCCATCGGAAGAACTCGTCATTGCGAGGAACGAAGCGACGCGGCAATCCATGCAGCAGTTCAAGGCGGGTCTATTGGAATAGATTCCAATTACGCGCCAACGGAACAGGCCATATACTCGTCATTCTTCCTTCACGAAAAGGGTGGAGATGGCGAAGCGCACATAGCACAGCGACGCCGGTTATTTTTTCGCGTGCAATAGATAGGGCACGCTCTGGATACCCAATTCCCTGGCTATTTTCAGATTTCCGTCGAGCGCTGAGGTGTCGCAGTCGCCCGCGCCGGAAGGCGCCCGATGTTTCAGCATCCAGTCGTTCCAGGCCGCCGCCCGGTCGTGCGCGCACCAGATCTGGCGTGATTTCAATTCTGAATCTTCGGACAGGACGGGCAGCAGGAAGGTATAAATGGTCGCATTGTCGAGACGCGCCAGTTTTTCGTCCAACTCGGCGCAGTATGGACAGTTCGGATCTTCAAAAGTCACCAGCGCCAGACCGCCGCCGCCCCGCTCTTGTTTGATGGCCTGCCACAGGGGCAACTCGTCGAGGTCGATTTCACCGTCTGTTTCCGCAAGCACGGACTCGGCGTCCTGCTCCGCGCCCGATCCGCCGCCGCTGTATTGCAGAAAATAAATACTGGCCGCCACGTACAGGAGCGCAAAGACCGCCGCCGCCATTTTTACTCTCATGTTCCCACTCTACTCCGGGTTTGCCGCCATTCCGCTTCCCGCAAAGTCACTGAACCCCGAAAATCGGCCCCCGGTAAAAAAGCGCGATCGACCTGTCAGGACATGAACAAGAACCCATTCCAACAGCCCCATCGCCCGCCAGACAATAATGCCACAAATAAAACGCGACATAGCCATGAACGTCCCGGGAAGCTCTCCCAACGAACAAGTATTCGGCGAAAGCGATTCATCCAGCCATGCGCGCGTCGACCACCCAGCGCCGCGCCCTGAACCCGGCTTCCTCCCTGTGATGGCTTTGGCCTCCTCGCCTCGCGCGAAGATGTGCGGCAAAGCCAAACTCCCGGACGATGGCGCGCATTTCATCATAGCGCTTGTCCAGACGCCGATCTCACCCGGCGGGGAATGCCCTTGATCCACGTTCGATCCATGCCGGACAGGGTCCCAGGTTACGGGCGCGGGGGCAATTGCGGATTCCGGAATAAATTCCTGGTGGAATAGGCTCTGAAGAACACTTTCGTCCCAATATAAAAGCCGCCCGCCTCGTCATTGCGAGGCGCGCAGCGCCGTGGCAATCCATGTGGCGGTTCCACTTTCCGAAGCGTCACGGCAACCTGCAAGGCCGTGCGGATTGCCGCGGGCCTGCGGCCCTTGCAATGACGAGTCCCACCAAAGAATTCCCCTCGCCCCCGTAGGGGACCTCGTGGCATAGGATAGCCGGACACTGTGCTTCGCTTATCCAACCTACCTTTTGCTCCGGGCCATATTTGCTTGCAGTGCATCACGAAATATCAGTTTGTAATTATATTCTCCGTGGGACGCCATGACCTGTAGGCGTGACATATTGTTTATTGGATCCAAATAAGCATGTGCAGGCAATTCACTGACAGCAAGTCCACGAAGCTGTTGAATAATAGCGTTCGCCTCACTTTCTATCATCCGCCATTCGAGAGTTGATCCCATTCTAGATAGCCCTCCTTCCTGCTTTACAGGAAGGAGTATTAGACTGGCAATTTGCTCGCTCAACGCACCCTCGCTCAATGCACCCTTTAATTCAATCGTTTGTCGTTTTGCGATCTGATCAGCTAGCCAATTGAATGAACTCGGCTCACCAAGCAGCAAAAGCGTCGGGACTGCAAAATCCACAAATCCGATGTGCAGGCCGCATGGATTTTCCACTTGATTCACTTATCCTCAAAAACCTTAGCATACCAATAAGCCTGCGGCTCTCTAAACCATTGCCGATTCGACGACGACTCAAGTATCGCAAGTTGCGACATATCAACGTTGTAACAGTTAAATAACGCTAACAATTCACGCAGCGATTCATCATCAACCTCACCATCATGCAGGTCAATAAACAAATCTATTTTTTCGCCACGACAACCTGCAACACAAGGTATCCTCTCTAACCAGCCGAAGAACTGATCCTCGTCATACTCCGAATAATATTCGACGCTCCGTGCAACAAGCCGTTTGGGCAAAGGCTTCATCTTTCATGCCCAATGCAAAGACATTGGCATGCACGCTCCCTGGCGTCTGGTGCCGTCCGGGTAGGTGGTCTTTGTCTGCGCACGTGGTCGAGCAGGAATTCTTCCGCGCGGACAGGCGGGAAGCAGCTGGCAAGGACGGCGTTCGGTGCAGCAAGCGGTTTGCTTCATCAGGCGGCGGCGATCCTTGGACGATGCCGCATCATAGCGCTTTGCGGGGATATGCACACTGGCAGCGAGGCGGTTTCGCCAGCCCGCGCGCTTCGGCGTTGAACTCGCCGAAGCTTGGTGTTCCATTTGCCGGGCTTCGCTGTTGCACTTCCCGGCCTCGGGTTCGCACCTCCGCGCTTCGGCATTTCACTTGTCGAGCTTCGGCGTTTCACCTGTCGAGCTTCGCTGTTTCACTCATCGAGCCTCGCTGTTTCACTTGCCGAACCGCAATGTCGCACCTGCCAGCCGCGAGCGTGCGGTGACCGCATGCAATTTCACAGCACAGGAACTGCGCGCGAGAAGCTGCCGGACTGAAACCTTGCAGTCCATGAACCACAACATTGCAGTCCATGGACTGCACGCGCTCGGCACATGAACTGCACGCTCGCGGCAATGTGCCGCACGCGAGGGGCGGAGAACCGCATGCACGCAGTGCGCCGACTGTGCGTTGCAGGCTCGGGCACTGCAATATCTCCCTCCGCAAGAGCAACGGCGGTCTTCTGGAAGTGGTCTGGCGGGGTTATTGGCTTTCCGTTTTGTCTTCCGGAGCGCTCTTGCCGCGTTTCTTGCCGGGATAGCGTTCTTTCAATTCCGCGCTGACGATTTCCGCGCCGGAGATGTTGCGCCGCGCCGCTTCGCGGACGTTGCTGTAGAACGCCAGGGCCGCCTCGAAGGCTTCGCTACCGGCGATCATCGCGGTGTCTTCGATCTGTTGCGCCAATTCCTTGAGACGGCTGAGCAGGCCCAGGAGGTTATTGGCGTCGGCGAAGTCGATGTCGAAATCGGCCAGATCCATATAGCCCGGTACCAGCGCCGGATGGCTGTGGGCGTATTCGTGGGCCTTGCGGACGAAGGCAAGGCTTTTGTCGCCCATTTTCAGGATGTCGCGGCGCTCCTGCGCGGTAAGGATGATGGCGTGGGGGGCGATCTGGGCGGAAATGGCACCGATTTGGGTGTTGATTTGGGTGATGGTTTCTTGCGGGATGGCGGTTTGGTGGCGGTTGGTTTTCATGAGGGGCTCCTGTGGGAAACCCGCTTTGCGAAGTTTCCAGTTGATGTTCGGCGAAGGGCGCGTACCTCTGGCTGCGCTCTGATATGGGGACATTACACTGTCTGGTTGACAGACCTCGTTATAAAGCAATTTCAGAAGTGAGCTTCAAGCCAGTCTCGCAAGAATACTTAGAGCCTTATGCACTGCTACAATATCACTATGAGCTTTTTCCCAAACTGAATAAAAATTACGCGGTATTTTCCTATATTCACAAATAGCACCAGAAAACTTCCCCTGTTTGTACAACACTTTACCAAGACCATAGCGAATTTTCATTATCATGATCTTAGGCTCTTTAGGGATTGGCCTCAACGAATATAACCGAATTGCTTTCCGATAGTAGCGCTCGGCAATTTTAGGGAGATTAAGGTCAGCATAACAATCACCCAGTGCTCTCAATGCCGCGATATCCTTTGGCCATATTTTAAGGGATTTATGAAATGCATCGATTGCTTTTTTATAGATCCCGCATTTATTGTATAAACAACCAACGACATACCATGCGCGATTAACATCATCCGCATAAATATCACGGATATTTTTTTTATCTGTCAACATCAGACCAAGGGCTTCAGAGAGAAAACCCTCATCTTCAAGCCGGAATATAATATCAAAAACATCATCTTCTTTTCTAAGAAACCTTAAACTTTCATCCGGCATTTCTTCTTGGTGATAGTGGTGAAATAACAAATAGTCATCCCACTTATAATTTCCTTGGCAAATGACGACAGCCCCATGTCTCAATATATTACCTAACGGGGTATTTTTCAAAATTTGCTTTTTCAAGCGATACCACGACCGCTTTATATCAAATGAATCAAATCGTATTTCAGCATAAGTTATGGGAGTATCCTTTATCGTACTCTGTAACGAGACCTCCTTCTCATTGAGGAAACCCTCAAGCATGTTGACAGCATGATAAAACCTGTCTCCCAAAACATTCTTATGTAACTGGATGACAAATTTTCTCCAATTTACTGGTTTCGATATTTCATCGACTTCTTGCGTCGAATCGTAATGATAAAGCAGTAAATAATCATCCCAACCATGCCGCCCCTGACAGACAACTATTGAACTATTCTTTAATTCCTCAC
>JAIRLA010000166.1 GCA_031259795.1 Azoarcus sp. | reverse complement strand
ATCCGTTTCAACCGCAAGACGCGCAAGGTGCATCTGTTCCGCAACGACGGCACGGTGATGACCGAGGACTGGGGCAAGCTCTACTTCACCCTTATGGAGCAGTCCTTCAACCGCCGCCGTGTGGCGGCGCTGAAGCTGGACGAAGACCGGGAAACCGTACTGGAGTGCTTCGGGCTGCCCTCCATCACGATCGAGGGGGATTCTTCGATTTGGACTTTCTTCGAGTTCGTGCGCCAATACATGGAAGGCAGCGATGCGGATGTGCGCAGGCTGGCCGACCAGGTGGACTACGCGCCGGACATTGCCGGGCGGCGGGAAACCTTCTGGGCGGGTTTCAAATACATGTTCAAGCACGACACGGGCGGCTACTGGCACCTGATGATTCTCAGTATTTTTGTACCCATGACTTTTTTCTACTCCATCGCCCGCTGGATCGCCATGCGCGCTTGCAAGATCCCCCGCTGGCCGGAAGAGGTGGAAAAAGACAGTGCCTTTGACGAAGACGACCCGTGCCTGCGCGATGCGCGGCACCTGGCCCCCAAGAGTGCCGCGCAAGTGCCCAAGGCCACCCACACTGCGCGCGGGAAGCGCAAGGCGTAAGGCGGTGGCGTTGTCCATCCTTGCGAGGCGCGATGGCGCCATGCCAATTCTTCCAAGCATCGTCATTGCGAGGCGCGCAGCGGCGCGGCAATCCATGCGGCGGTTCAAGCAGGGAAGGCCAGAGCGAAAGCATTTCAGCTTTTCAGCGGGGACTGTAACCCGAAATGGCTTGCGCGCGCGGAAGGCTTGTATTTGCCCCGGACACTCAGCGATCAGGAAACTCCAATCCGGGGCAGGACTTTTTATTCACTTGGAGGAAATCTGATATCAAACCCATTATTTCCGGTCTTTTATCAACACCGTTTTGCTTCAATGCATGGCTTCCGTCTGGCACGATGAAAATCTCAAGATTATCTTTTTTTGCTTCTTTGAATAATTTTCCCATGAATTTCGCGGATTCTACAGGAACAGAGTCATCGCGTTCTCCATGGATGACAAAAATTGGTTGCGTAATTGATAAATAAACCGGAGCCGGGTCGAGGTCAAGAAACGAGCTCCAATATTTATGCGTATGTCCAAGAACGCTTTTCGATACGCTATGTGGGTCACGATCAACTTCGGAAAACGCCCGGGAGAAAATGTTCTTGCCTTGCCGATCATCCAATATTTTCGCGGATGCGCGAAATGATAATCCGCCGTCTCCAATAACGACCAGATTACAAACGTTCCGGTTAGCCTGCGCGAGCTTCGCGGCAATCAGGCCGCCCTCCGAGACGCCGACGACACCCAGGACCGGGCCGTGCCATTGAACAACTTTCTCGAGTGCGAGACGATTCCGTTCCATCAGTCTGTCATAGTTGGCGTTGTCCTTGAATTCATCATTGCAAAAAATGCCTTTATCGTTCGCGCCGACTCCGGATTTTTGTGCGGCATAAATTCTCCACGATCCGGTCAGGCCGTTGAAATAGGAGCGTAAAAAATAATTCAGCGAAATACAGCCTGATCCCGAAACAAAAAACAAAATATCACGAGGTTCTGATCCAGTGTCTACGGAGTATAAATCCATCATTTCGCCGGAAGAGGTAGAAACCAGTTCACTGGATGGGGGATCAATATGCGCTTCAATGACGTACTTCATGGCGGAACATCCAGAAGCGGATATTATCGGGAAAAGGCACAGCAATATATGGACAATTCCAAAGGGAATGACTTTTTTGCCCGGCTCGTTGGTGTAACCGATTTCATCATTCATCATGATCCGCGGCGCGCCTTGCGCTACAGCCGCCAGACGACGGCGCCCGCGGCTTCGAGGGCGGCTTTGTCGTGGCAGGATTTGACGTCGGTGAAGATGCCGCCCGGCGCGAGTCTGGCCAGCAGGCGCGCGGGCGGCATTTGCCGGTAGGCGTCGTGCGCGACCGCGGCGATGATGGCGGTGGCGCGCGGCAGGGCTTCCCATGCGCTCAGGGTGACGCCGTATTCGTGCATGGCTTCCCGTGGCGCGGCCACGGGATCGTGGACATGGACGTTGCAGCCGAAGCTTTGCAGTTCGTGGATGACGTCGATCACTTTGCTGTTGCGCAGGTCGGCGCAGTTTTCCTTGAAGGTGAGCCCGAGCACGATGACGTCGGCGCCCTTGACGCCGAAACCGGCGTTGATGATTTGTTTGACGGTTTCCGCCGCGATGTATTGCCCCATGCTGTCGTTGATCCTGCGCCCGGCGAGGATGACCTGCGGGTGGTAGCCGAGCATTTCGGCCTTGTGCGTCAGGTAGTAGGGGTCGACGCCGATGCAGTGTCCGCCGACCAGTCCGGGGCGGAAGGGCAGGAAGTTCCATTTGGTTCCGGCGGCCTGGAGCACTTCCAGGGTGTCGATGCCGAGACGGTGGAAGATGACCGACAGTTCGTTCATCAGGGCGATGTTGAGGTCGCGCTGGGTGTTTTCGATGACTTTGGCCGCTTCGGCGACTTTGATCGAACTGGCCGCATGTACGCCGGCGGTGATGATGGAGGCGTACATGCGGCGCACGGTCTCCAGCGTCGACGGGGTGTCGCCGGAGACGACTTTGACGATGCGGGTGAGGGTGCGCTCCTTGTCGCCGGGGTTGATGCGCTCGGGCGAGTAGCCGACGAAGAAATCCTTTTTCCAGTGCAGGCCCGATTCGCGCTCCAGGATCGGGATGCAGATTTCTTCGGTCACGCCGGGGTAGACGGTGGATTCGTATACGACGATCGCGCCGCGCGCGAGGCGCTGGCCGACGAGGGTCGAAGCGCTGACCAGCGGGGAAAAATCGGGCTGGTGCGCCGTATCGACCGGGGTCGGCACGGCGATGATGATGAAATCCGCGCCGTCGAGCGCCGCCGGGTCGGTGTGGCAGCGCAGTTGCGCGGCTTGCGCGAAGTCGGCGGCGGAGACTTCGCCGGTGGGGTCGGCGCCGGCGCGGTAGGCGGCGACTTTGGTCTCGGAGAGGTCGAAGCCGACGGTGGGGTATTTCTTGCCGAATTCGACGGCCAGCGGCAAGCCGACATAGCCCAGCCCGACGACCGCGACGGTTTTGATGTCATGTTCGCGCATGGCGGCTTCCGGGGGGTTACGGCGTCCCGAGCAGGGCGCTGGCGTCGTTGTGCAGGGGCGTTCCCGCGGGGACGCGCGCGATGACCGCTTCGGCTTCGCGGCGGGCGTCGTCGCGGCGTCCGAGGCGGGCGTATGCCTTGGCGAGGCTCAGGCGCAGCGCGGGGATGTCCTGCGCCAGTTTGACCGCGCGTTCGATGTTCGCCAGCCCTTGCTGGGTCTGGCCGCGGTCGATCTGGATCGTGCCCAGGGTGTCGAGAATGGCGGGGTTGTCCGGGGCAAGCGCCCCCGCCCGTTCGGCATAGGCGAGCGCCTGCCCGTCTTTTACCTGGAAGGCGACCCACGCCAGGTTGTTGAGCAGCAGGGCGTTGCCCGGCGCCATGCCGACGAGTTCCCGGTAGAGGAGCAGGGATTCGGCATAGCGTCCCGCGGTCATGGCGCGTTCGGCCAGGTAAGTGCGCCCGACGTGGTCTTTCGGCTGTGTTTTCAGCCAGGTCTGCGCCAGTTTTTCGGCTTCGCCGCTCTGGTTGCCGCGCAGAAGGGCCGCATGCAGGCGCACGAATTGTTCGCTGAGTCCGCCCAGCTTGAACGCTTGGCGGTAGGCGGCGATCGCTTCGGGATTCTTGCCGGAGGCCGCCTGTATGTCGCCTTCCAGGCTATGCCCCAGGACGGCGTTGGCCGCTTGCCGTTGCATCGCCCGCGCGACTTTCAGCGCGCCGGCGAAATCTTTTTTCGCCAGCAGGCCCGCGATGACCTGCCGTTGCGCCTGCGGGTCGTCGGGCCTGATTTCCAGCGCCTTTTTGATGGCCGCTTCGGCGGCGGCAGTGTCGCCGGCGGCGCGCTGCGCGTTGGCGAGCGCCAGGAGCGGCTGGGGTGATTTGGGCAGCAGGCTCGCCAGTTTGCCGGCGGTGGCCGCCGCTTGCCGGTAGTCCCGGTTCGCCATCTGGGCTTGGCCCAGGATTTCGAGGGCGCGCGGGTCGTTGGGCCACGAGGCGACCGCCTGCTGCGCCGCGGCGCGCGCCTTGGCCGGGTCGTTCTGCATCAGGTGGAAACGCGCCAGCGCCAGATTCGGGGCGAGTTGCCCCGGCGCGGCGTTGGCCGCCCGTTCGAGCATGTTCTGCACGTCGGCGGCCCGGCCGCCCGCCGCCTTCAGGATGCTTGCATAGGCAAGCATGGCGTCGGCGTTTTTCGAGTCGGGGCCGACCAGCTTCTCGAAGCGTTTCAGCGCTTGTTCCGACTTTTGCTCGGCGAGGTCGATTTGTGCCAGGTTGATGATCGCCGCCAGGAAATCCGGGCGCAGTGCGAGCGCTTTTTCGTAGGCCGCCCGCGCGTCGGCCCTGTCCCCCCGGGCCGCCAGCAATCCGCCCTTGAGGTTGTAAGTCTGGGGTTCGTTGGGCTTTTTGCGCTCGATGGCCTTGAACGCTTCGAGCGCCTTGTCGATTTCGCGGCGGCGCATGTGGATGGCGACTTTCGCCAGATCGGCCTGCACCGCGTTGGGATCGAGCTTGGAGGCTCTTTCGAGTTCGGCCATGGCGCGCTCGGTGTTTCCGGCCATCATGTCTACGATTCCGGCCTGCGTCCTCGCCTTCGGATCGTTGGGATCCGCTTCGCTGGCGCGGCGGCAGTAGTCTTCGGCGTGGGCAAGGTCTTCGCTGGCGATGTAGATTTGGCAGGCCAGCCGCAGTTGCTCCGGCGTCAGCCGGTTCCCGCGCCCCAGCAGGGGTTGCAGGGTGTCGCGCGCGCGCTCGATCTGCCCGCTCCCCAGCAGGGAGGCGACCATGAGGGTGCGCGCCAGCGGCTGGTTCGGCGTGGCTTCGAGCACTCTGCCAAGATAGGTTTGCGCCAGCGCGTTTTCGTTCCTGCGCACCAGGACCATGCCGGCGAGCAACTGGCCGGGCAGGAATCCGGGCGCGACTCTGGCTACGTCCATGGCCAGCGTGCGCGCTTCGTCGAGGCGCTCGGCGCGGAACGCGAGGTAGGCTTGCGCATAAGACACCGCCGGATGCTTCGGCGAGAGGCGCTTCATGGTTTCAAGCTCCGCCTTCGCGGCCTCGAAGTTGTTGTTGCCCAGCAATACCATGGTCAGCGCCGCATGGGCGTTGAGCGAGTTCGGACGGGCGCGCGCCGCCGCCTTCAGCGGCGCTTCGGATTCGTGGGTCTTGCCTTGCGCCAGCAGGGCATCGGCCAGCAGGATGTGCGTTTCGGGCACGTCCGGCGCGCTGGTCGTGAGCGCCTTGGCTTCGGCCTGCGCGCCGGGCGCGTCGCCTTCGATCAGCTTGAGCCGCGTTTGGCCGACTCGCGCCAGGGTTTCCTGCGGATTGGCGGCGAGCGCCGCCGCGTAGGCTTGGCGGGCTTCGCTGTATTTCTTCTGGGCCGTCAGGGCATCGCCGCGCGCGACTTCGAGGAGGGCCTGCCTGTCCGGCGCCCGGAGCGTGACGTTGGCATAGTCGCGCGTTACTTTCGTGAATTCGCGCTCGTAGATCAGGGAGCGCACGAGATATGGCACGACATCGTCCGGCGGATAGCCAAGCTCGAAGGCGCGCCGCAATTCCTTGGAGGCGCCCGCGTAATCTTCCTGGATGAAATAAATCCAGCCGAGCAGGAAGCGTCCTTCGGCAATCTGGTTGTTTTTTTGCAGCGCGTTTTTCAACTGGATGGTCGCCGACTGGTAATCGTTGTTGTCGATATAGCGGCGGGCATCCGCGATCATTTTTTCGGGACTGCCGGAGCAGGCGGTAAACGCCAGGGCGCAAAGCAAGGCCACGACGGTCTTGCAGACGCGCCCGGGCGTTCCCGGGCGGATAAAGGTTGCCGACATGTCAGTTCTCCTTTTTCAGGCTGAAACGGTTCATGAGATCGTAAAGCGAAGGGCGGCTGACGCCGAGGATCTCCGCCGCGCGCACGATGTTGCCGTTGGTGCGCGCCAGCACGCGCACCACGGCCTGGCGTTCGGCGACCTCGCGCACCCGGCGCAGGTTCAGGTATTCGAGTCCTTCGTCGCCCGTCGCCTCCAGGCCGAGATCGCCAGCGACGATGCGATTGCCTTCGGCCATGATGACGGCGCGCTTGATACAGTTTTCCAGTTCGCGCACGTTGCCCGGCCAGGTGTGGTTTTCGATCGCCGCGAGCGCGTCATCGGCGAGGTGGAGCGTGCCGCGTTTGTTTTTCTGCGCGAAGCGCCGCACGAAGTGGTGGGCGAGCAATACGGCGTCGCCCTCGCGTTCGCGCAGGGGCGGAATCGCCACCACGATTTCGGTCAGCCGGTAATAGAGGTCTTCCCGGAACAGTCCTTCCTTTATGCGGGCCTTGAGATCGCGGTGCGTGGCACAGACGACGCGGACATCGACGGCAATTTCCTGGCGGCCGCCAAGGCGTTCGATCACGCGTTCCTGCAGGAAGCGCAGCAGCTTGGCTTGCAGCGCCATCGGCAGGTCGCCGATTTCGTCGAGGAAAAGCGTGCCCTTGTGCGCGATTTCGATCTTGCCGGGGGTCTGGCGGTTCGCGCCGGTGAACGCGCCTCTTTCGTAACCGAAAAGTTCGCTTTCGAGCAGGTTTTCGGGGATGGCCGCGCAGTTGATGGCGACGAAGCGCTCTTGCGCCCGCGGCGAGAGGTTGTGCAGTCCGCGCGCCAGCACTTCCTTGCCGGTGCCGCTGTCGCCGGTCAGGGCCACCGAGACCGAGGCCGAAGCCACCTTTTCGATGGTGCGGCACAGCTTCTGCATATTCGCGTCGCGCGTGAGCAGGCCCACCATCGCGCCCGCCTGCGCCTGATGCAGCCGCTTGTTCTCGGCTTGCAGGTCGTGAAGGCGGAAAGCGCGCTCGATGGTCAGCGTCAGCAATTCCGGCTCGAACGGTTTGCTGAAAAAATCGTAGGCGCCCATGCCGACGGCGCGCACCGCGTTTTCGCGGTCATGCTGTCCGGTGAGGACGATGATCTTGGCGTCCGGCGCGAGCGCCAGTATTTCGCCCAGCAGGGCGAAGCCCTCGCTCACGTCATCGGGCGCGGGCGGCAACCCCAGGTCCATGGTGATTACCGGAGGCTCGAAACGGCGCATTTGCACAATTGCGCTGCCGCGATCGCCCGCCGCCACGGTTTCGAAGCCGTCGAAGGCCCAGCGCATTTGCTTTTGCAGGGCCGGGTCGTCCTCGACGATCAACAGGATTCTTTGCTTTTCAGTCATGCCTATTTCCCGGAGTTTCTTTCCATTCCACATCCAGTCGCGTATGAACCGGCAAGTCGATGCTCACCCGCGTGCCAATACCTTCCGTACTATCGTATGACACGTTGCCGCCCAATTCACGGATATATTGCTGCGTTTCGTATACACCAATTCCCATGCCGTTTATCTTGGTCGTCTCGAAAGGGCGGGAAAGACATTCACGAATGAAAGCCTCCGACATGCCGCAGCCGCTGTCTTCGATGACGACGCGCACCCGGTCGCCGCCGTTTTCGAGCCGGATGGCCACGCTGCCATCTTCGGGCGTGGCTTCGAGCGCGTTCTGCACCATGTGCCCGATGACCCGCTCGATCCGCTCGGGATGCGCCCGCACCACGATGGCGCCGCCGTCTGCCGGTATGTCGAGCATCACCGGCGGGCGCTGCTCCCGCTTGGCGTGGCGGACATTTTCCAGCACTTTCGCAAGGCTCACCGCGCGCGGCGGGTCGATCGAACGCTTTTCCTGCAACTGCGCCATCAGGCCGCGCATCTTCGTCTCGACATGCGCCACGGTTTCGAGCATGTCGGCCTGGAACTCGGGATTGTCCTTGTGGCGTTCGGCGTTGCGCAGCACCAGCGACAATTGGGCGACGAGATTTTTCAGATCGTGCACGACGAAGGCCGACATGCGGGTGAAGGACTCGAACTTGCGCGCTTCCAGCAGATCCTCCGCCGCCAGCATCCGTTCGAGATAGCTCGCGGCCTGATGCCGGGCGGTCTTGAGCAGGTCGAGCACTTCCCAGTCGACCTCGAAGCGGGTTCTCGCCGCCGCGAGCATGACAAAGCCGATCAGCCCCATGCCGCCCGTGAGCGGGATCAGCAGCCAGGCGCCGGGAAAATACGCCGCCAGCCAGTCCGGCAGTTGCAGGCCGGGATAAGTCGTCGGGCTGCGCCGGTATTCTTCGAGGTCGATGATCCATTCCCGCTCGCACATGAAACGCGCGAACGGACTGTCCGCCGGCTCCACCACATCCGCCCCGGGCTGATCCCGCCTGGCCTGGATCGCATAATCGCCTCCCGCGGCGCCGCCGCGGCGCAGCCACAATACGCCGCCGGGACTCTCCACCAGATCGGCGAGCGCGGCGACGACCGACTGGCCGAGATCGAAACGCTCGTCGCCGGAGGCGGACAGCGCCCGGGTAAAACGCAGCCATTCGATGCGATAGTCGTAACGGTAAGGAAACAGATGCTTGCTGATGAGCACCCGCAGACGCGCGCGCTGCGCCGACGAAGACATGAATACCGCCAGCAGCACCATCGCCGCGAACAGCAACATTATTTGCAGCGCCTGCCCCCACTCTCCGCCGAAATAGCGCACGTAATAGCCCGCCGCGGCCACCGCCAACAGGTAAATCCCGGAGATGCCCAGCGCCGTGGTATGGAAAACCGCTTCGCGCGACAGGGACATGCGCAGCGACCAGGACGGATTGCGCGCGCCCGAGACCGCGATCAACGGCACGACCAGAGCATAAGCGGGGCCGCGCACGAGCCAGATCACCGTGCTCTGGCGTCCGAACAGGAAGGCGTCGGCGAAAAGATACAGCTCGAACATGTAAGCCGCGCCAAGCCCCATGCACAACGGTTTCAACGCCCAGCGCGCGTCTTGCGGAATGCCCCGGAAAAGCTGTTCGACCAGCGCCAGCCCCAGCACCGCGCCCGCGAGCGAACCGCCGAAATTCAGCTTGAGCGCCTGTTCGGCGGGCATGAGCGCGAAACCGGCGCCCGCCATGCCCGCCAATTGCGCGCCGAGGACGCCGCACGCCGCCAGCAGGAAGCGCCTCCGGCTCCCGGCCAGCAGGGGGCGCAGCAATATCAGCAAGAAGGCGAACCATCCGCCGGAGCGCAGCACATCCAGCCCGACGCTCCAGAAATAGGCCATCGTCGAGGGCGCGCGGGCATACCACAGATTGGCCAGCGCCCAGAGACACGACAGGATCACGGCCAGCAGCAGGCAGCCCCCGACCAGCGCTCCCCGCCATGCCGCGTACATATAGAGCGCGAAACCGGCATAAACGAACGCGGTCAGGCCGTAACCCCAGGCGGCGAACTCAGCCAGCGGCAGCGTTTCGTCCATTCCGTTTCACCCATGGCGCGTTCCGGCGCGCTCGCGCCAGCGCGGCTGTCCGCTTCATTGCGCCCCTTCCCCCGTCAGCACGACGCGCACGGTTTCGAGCAGCACCAGCGTATCGAGCACCAGCGTATGATTCTTGGCGTAATAAAGGTCGTATTGGAGCTTCTGTACCGCGTCATCGACCGAGGAACCGTACTGGTAGCGCACCTGCGCCCAGCCGGTCAGCCCCGGCTTGACACAGTGACGCACGCCGTAGAACGGAATGTCGCGCGCCAGGCGGTCAACGAAATAGGGCCGCTCCGGACGCGGCCCTACCAGGCTCATGCTGCCTGCAAGCACATTGAGCAGTTGCGGCAATTCGTCGATGCGGAACTTGCGGATGAAACGTCCGACCCGCGTGATCCGTTCGTCATTGGAAGTGGCCCAGCGCGGCTTGCCGTCCTTTTCGGCGTCCATGCACATGCTGCGGAACTTGATGATCCTGAAGACCTGCCCGCCAAGGCCGATCCGCTCCTGGCGATAAAACACCGGGCCATGATCCTCCCACACGATCGCGCACGCGGTCACGATCATGATCGGCAAAGTGAGGACAAGCAGCGCGGCGGAAGAGGCCAGATCGAAAACCCGCTTGGCGAACGAGCGCCCCAGCGCCTGCTGGAAACCGTCGCCATAGATCAGCCAGCTCGCGCGCAACGAACTGAGCCGCACCTGGCAGCGCACGCGCTCGTGGAATGTGGACAAATCGAAAACGCGCACGCCGGCCAGCTTGCAATCGAGCAATTCGCGCAAGGGCAACTTGCCGCCGCGCCGTTCCCGCACGGCGACGATGATCTCGTTGATCTTCATCTGCCTGACCGTTTCAACGAGATCATTGCCGGCGATGACTTTTTCCGTGGCGACGCGTTGCGCTTCGCCGATGTCGCAATGAAAAAACCCCTGCACCTCCACCCGCCCCTGCTCCGGGTGCGACAGGATGCGCTGCACTTCCAGCGCATCCTCGCCGACGCCGACCACCAGCACCCTGGGAGCGAAAAGCGACGAAGCCTGGCTGCGGTTGATGAGCACCCGCAGCGCCAGCACGATCGTCATGAGGACGAGCACCGACGCCTGCATCGACAACGAGGCGAACCCCTCCCACGGCAGGAACAGGATCATGCCGTAGGCCCCGGGCAGGCAAAACAACAGGGCCAGCACGACGCGGGCCAGCGCCGTGCGCGGATCATCTTCGTCAACCGGCTGGTAAAGACCGAGAGTGAAATTGATGAAGACCATCGTTACGGCAAATCCCATTGCCGACGGCAATATGTTTGCCCAATTTACTTCCACGGAATGCGCCCTGAACGCGGCCAAAGAAACGACCGCCACCACGAGCAGAGTTACGTCAAGACAAATGCGCTGCAATACATACGCCGGGAAATAATGACCGAATAGTTTTAACATATCTTTCTCAAATTGCATCGAAACAGACGAACAAATGACAAAATTACACGAAAACATCTCACGCTCGTATGGTTTGCGTGAAACGGGCCAAATATTCTATCCCTTGCCACATGGCCCGTATATTCCGTTCATTTGCTGGTTTCGTCCGTTCGTGCTTTCCCCCCTTCACCGATTCAACCGCCGCGCTGGCGGCATGCCTCGAACAGGCAAATACCGCTCGCCACCGAGACATTGAGACTGTCTACGCTTCCCAGCATTGGAATGTGCGCCAACTCATCACAAGCCGCGCGCGTCAGGCGACGCAAACCGTCCCCTTCGCCGCCCAGCACCCACGCAATGGAAGTCTTCTGATCTATATCGAATATCGACTTTTCCGCCTCGCCCGTCGCGCCCACGACCCATATTCCGGCTTTCTTGATTTGTTCCAGTGTGCGCGCGAGATTGGTCACGGTGATATAGGGTACCGTGTCGGCCGCGCCGCTGGCGACCTTGACCGCCGTGGCATTGAGGCCGGCAGCGCGATCCTTCGGCGCGATCACGGCGTGGACGCCCGCCGCGTCCGCGACCCGCAGGCAAGCGCCGAGATTGTGCGGGTCCTGCACGCCATCGAGCACCAGCAGCAAAGCCGGCCCGGCGAGGGATCCCAGAATGTCGTCGAGAACGAGCGCGCGTTGGCGGGCGTCGATGCGGGCAATCACGCCTTGATGGCGGCGCGTGCCCACCATGCCGTCGAGGCGCTCGCTTTCGACCTGGGTCATTTTCGTGCCCATCGCCTCGGCGAGCGCATGGATTTCGCGCGCGCGCGCATCGTTGCGCAGCGCGGAAAGATAAAGCTCGAACACAGTATCCGGCTCGCGGCGCAGGCGTCCGAGCACGGCATGAAAGCCATAGATCAGACGGCTGGGGGGGCGCGCCGATGGCGCGGCCGCGGCGGCGCCCTTTGCGTTTTTCCCGCCCTTGCGGTTGCGCCGCGGCGGCGCGGCGCGGCGCGGCTCCGCTTCCCGCTCGCCTTCTTTCCCCTTGCCATTGGACGGCGAATGCGGTTCAGCCACGGCGTTTCCCCTTGCGCTTGCCCGGCCCCGGCGTTTCGCCGCGCGCGCCCGCGCCCGCCAGTTCGTGACGGGCCTCGTCGAAATGAAAACAGTCGCGGCCGAGATCGGAAATATGCACAAGTCCCTCGATGAAAATGTCGTCCAGCGCAATAAAAGAACCAAAGGGTACCACTGCGGAGACGTTGCCGGAAAACGTCTTGCCGACGCGGCAAGGCAATCGCGCACGCAAAGCGGCGGCGAGAAAGCCGCGCGACTTGCCGGGCTGCTCCGGCGGCCAGCCCTTCACAGGATGCGGCAAAGCGCGAAATGGCCGTTTCCTTGCGAAAGCCGCCCGCCCTCGTCACTGCGAAAGCCTCCCGCCCTCGTCACTGCAAAAGCCGCCCCGCCCTCGTCACTGCAAAAGCCGCCCCTCCCTCGTCAT
Source organism: Azoarcus sp. (assembly GCA_031259795.1). Taxonomy (GTDB): domain Bacteria; phylum Pseudomonadota; class Gammaproteobacteria; order Burkholderiales; family Rhodocyclaceae; genus WRNU01. The sequence goes on along the minus strand of JAIRLA010000166.1, from coordinate 462 downwards.
TGCGAAAGCCTCTCCCCCCTCGTCATTGCGAGGAGCGCAGCGACGTGGCAATCCAGCGCGTTCCACCCGGCGCGCAGCGCCGCTGAATAAAAAAGGGAAAAAGGAACGGGACGCCCGTCCCCCCCCACTGCCAAGAAGGCAGACGCGCCGCCAACGCCCGCGCGGCGCTGGACGTGCTCTATCGCAATCCCGTTGTCTCTGCGCGCGATCTGTAACGAGAGCTTCAACTGTCCCATGCCACCGTACACCAGATCATCGGGAATCTAATCGCCCAAGACCATTGCCGCCTTGATCCATGAGGAAGACAAGCGCAAGAACATTCCCAGCGCCGAACTGGCGTCCGTGATCTCGGATGTCGCTCTTGTCCATCAACGTCGGAGAGCGCCAGCCTTCCCGCATGGCCGTGAATCGCGGCGGATCGGGCGCGCCGGGCAGATCAGGCGGCTGCCGTCAGCGCGGGGA
>JAIRLA010000150.1 GCA_031259795.1 Azoarcus sp. | reverse complement strand
ACTTATTTCAGGCACCACATGGAACTCGACCAGCATTACCACTGGGGACTGCGCTGGGCCGCCGGCAGCAAATGACCCCGGCGGCGAATGGACCCGTTCCGCGCGTCTCCGGAAAGTCCGGGCGTCCCCGCCGTCTTCGAGGGCGCGCGGAGCGCCTCCGGGATATCCGGAAGGCGTGACGTTCCTGGCCGCGGCGCCGGTTGGGGGCATGGGGAAATGCCGGGAGAGGGCTTCGGCCGCCCTCTTCCCCAAGACATAGGTATTCCGCACACTTCAAAATAGCGGCGCTTCGCGCCGTATGGAACGCACTGGATTGCCACGTCGCTGCGCTCCTCGCAATGACGAGGCGGGGGCGGCTTTCGCAATGGCGCATTCTTCCGATGGACGCTTCCCTCCCCCGCTTGCGGGGGAGGGTGGCCGAAGGCCGGGAGAGGGTCTCCTACCATGCGGAGCGTAGCGACGCTGATTTCTTTGCGGTGGGGCGCGGACAGGCGTCCCCGTTCCTTCCTCCCCTTTTTAATTCAGCGGCGCTACGCGCCGGATGGTTGGAAGCCCTCTCCCGGCCCTGACGGGCCACCCTCCCCCGCAAGCGGGGGAGGGAAGTGTCCATCCGACGAGGCTTTACCTTCCCTGCAACGGTACGCCCCTCCCCCAATCACAACCGCCAGCCCACCCTCCCCACTACTGTAAAGCGCCTGCCGTCCCCTCCCCCGCTTGGCGGGCGAGAGGGTGCCCCGTCAAGGGCGGGAGAGGGTTTCCAACTATACGGAGCGAAGCGACGCTGGATAAAAAGGGGGAGGCGGAAAGGGAACGCTTGTCCACTCTCCACCGCAAAGAAATCAGCGTCGCTTCGCTCCGGATGGTTGGAAGCCCTCTCCCGGCCTTCGGCCACCCTCCCCCGCAAGCGGGGGAGGGAAGGAATCCATCGGACGGGGGGAATCCATCGGAGGAATTCGTCATTGCGGAAGTCTCCCCCCACCTCGTCATTGCGAGGAGCGCAGCGACGTGGCAATCCAGCGCGTTCCACTCGGCGCGCAGCGCCGCTGAATAAAAAAAGGAACGAAACGCCCGTCCCCTATGCCGATTATCCCTGATCTCCGGAACGGGTTTTACTGGCGGCAATTCAGGGGCAGGGAGGTGGGTTTCAGGTCGTCCGAGGCGCAAAACCACTGGATGCCGCCATTCACTTCCTTGGGTACCATGAGCAGGGTTCCCTCCTTGAGGGGGATGCTCACGACCATGTCTTCCGCATTCAGTTCGATCCGCGTCCCATCAGCCAGGGTGGAAGGTTGTCCCGCAGATTTCAGGGAGGGAGGAACTTTCTGCGTCCGGGAATAATAAGCGGACAAACCCTCACGAATTGAAGCCGTTTGCACCCATGCATTGCCGATTGCCGCGCGTTGCTGATAATCATGATAGGCAGGCATGGCGATTGCGGCCAGAATGCCAATCATGAAGGCGACGCCCACGAATCCGGCGCCGCTGCCGCCGCCAGGGACGAAAAGAGCCAGTAAATAGGCCAGGGGATTGCGCCCGGTTCTTGGCCCTGTCGGCTCCAGCACATATGCCACACGTTTCGTGAGCCATGGATAAGCGCCAATCAACTCGTGAAAAGAACCCCAGAATCCGCTGTTGGCCTGTGACTGGCGCGCGTAATTCGCCAGGTTGGACGTTTTCCAGCGGCGCACGCCTGCCGCCAGTACCATCAATGCCTGCGCGGCCTGCTGCGGACTGGCGCAGCAGGCGCGGCCATGCAGATCGCAGGTATATTCCCGCGCCCGCGAATAGGCGGCGCCCAGAAGGGGAATCCACATGGCCGGGAGCCGCCATGGCATGCCGGTCAAGTGCCCTCTGCGGATGTGACCCAGTTCGTGGCCAAAATAAAAGTTGATGGCATCCGGGTCATCTTCCAGCGCATTGATAACGTCCGCAAGCAATACTACGAAATTGCGGCCGAAAAACCGGGTGGCGAAGGCATTGAGCATGCCGCCGCCTTCCATGATATATGCCTCCGGCGCTTCCGGTATGTCCAGCCTTTTGCAGCATGCCTCGAAGCGTTTGTATAGATCGGGGTGTTGTTCGGATGACAGCTTGACCGCCGTCCCCTTGATCCAGGCGATGAATGCGGATTGCGCGAAAACATAGAAGATAAAGGACATCAGCACATAAACCAAAGCAATGCCAGCGGTCAGCAAGATGAGCAGTAACCATATCAATAGCCCGATAAACAGGGTCAAGGCGCTGAGCGCGCGTTCACGCGGATAAACAAGTTGGTCCATAGCCGAACGTTCGTAAAATCAAAAATAAAGGGAGGGAATCATAACATATCGAATCTCTTGCAAAATCAAAGTTTTGAGCCGGGGCAATCGCACACGCATCAATCATATCCTGGCCACAACGCGTGCGCGCCACACTCGGCCATCGCGACAAACGCAATTGCGGAAAGGCCGGCTCTCCGCGCGAGATCCCGGAGTAACCGAAATGTTCGGCATTGGCCGCCTCGTCCGGCATCTTCTCCACCGCAAAGAAAACAGCGCCGCATCACCCCGCAGGAACGGATTGGAGCGCCCCATCGCGGCGCTCCTCGCAATGACGAGAAAGGGGATTGTCACTTCGCTCCGCGCGCTTGCCCCTTTTTCTCCCGGCCCCTCGCCCCCAGAAGGGGGCAAGGGGAACGCTTTCTTCCATATCTTCTGGAAAACATCCGGATTTCCAGGGATCGTAAACGGCCTTTCAGGTGTTTCTGTGCGTCTCGATCTGTTGCAGCGGTTCTTCGTCGATGGCGGCCGGGGGATGCGGTTTGCGTCCGAGGCGGATGGATTGTTCCGGCGCGCCGTCACCGGAGGGGGCTTTTTTCTCCGAGCGGGTCTCGATCATGACGAGCTCCGGGTCTTCCCGTGTGCTGGCGCCAGCGGGCGCGGGTTCGGCCCCGGGCGGCGCGGCGGCGAGGGGGGGGGCGGTCATGGCGTTTGCCGCTGTGTCCGCCTGGGGGGGGGCTTCGGTCTGAAAGGGTTTGCCGATGGCGACGGGGAGGCTATCCGGAGAGTCCGCCGGTGCAATGGGCGCGACCCCGGAAGGCGAGCCGGCGGCCACGGGCAGGACGGTTTCCTCGGGCTTGGGCTTGGGCGCGGTTGTTGTCGTCGGGGCGGGCGCTTCAGCCGGAGCGCGCGGCGCGGGGGCCGCGGGTTCTTCTTCGGACGCCGCCGCCCACAACACGAATTGCGTTTCAGCCGGGGCTGGCGGCGGTGCGGACCGTGGTTCTTCATCGCGGGACAGGACGACGTTGGCGGGGCGGGTATCCCGCACGGCGATGGCGTCATCACTGGGCGCGCCTGCCTCGCTGCTGGCGGGGCGGGCATCCGATGCGACGGCGGGGAAGAGTTCGCCGCCGCTGGTTGATGTCGACGCTGTTCCGGACCCCGTTTCGTTTTCGCCGCCGCCGGTGGTTTCGGCGATTTCTTCCGTTGCCTCGCTGGCCCGTCCGTGGCGATTGCGACGGCGGCGGCGTTTTTCAGGCGTGGCTTCGGCTTCGGTTTCGCCCGGCGCGGCCGGGAAGGTTTGCTCTTCCGTAACGGCGGTTTCCGTTTCGGCTGGCGCGGGTTCGGCAACGGCTTTCGCCGCGCTGTTGCGGCGCGTTTGCTGCTTGGCGGGCGCGGCGTCGGCGGGCGTCGTGGTTGCCGTTGCCGGAGCCTGGATGGACGGGATGGTGTTGTCGCTTTCGTCGTTCCGATCGCGGCCACGGCGGCGGCGGTTGCCGCTCGTCCTGGCGTTGTCGGTTTCGGCGGGTTCGCCGCGCTCTTGCCGGTCGCCGCCGGATTCGCCGCGCGCTTTGCCGGGGCGCTGCGCTTTGTTCGGCGCGGCGGGCGGGGCGCTCTTTTCGCCGCGCTCACTGCGGCCGTTTTCGCTCTCGTTGCGCTGGCCGCGGCGGGCGTTGCCGCCGCCGTTGCGGCGTTCGCCGCCGCGCTCGGCATTGCCGCGGTCGTTGCCACGCGCGCGCGCCCCGCGGGAGGCGGGAGCGGCCGGAGTTTCTGGTTCGTTCTGACGCGCGCCGACAAGTAGATCGGTGAGCCAGCCAGTGATGCGCGAGATGACGCCCGGCGAAGCCTGGGCGGCGCCGCTTCCGCCCGCCGGACGCGATTCGGGCGCGGGTTGCGCGGGGGCGATGCTCTTGATGATCGCTTCCTGCCGCGCCGCGCTTTTGTCGCCATTACTTGAGGCGGGGTTTTCTTCGGCGGGCGGCTGCACCATCTGGTAGCTGGCGGGCGCGCTGTTGTCGTCCTGGTTCAACTGGTCGTGGCGCAGGCGGATGATTTCGTGCGCGGGGGTTTCCATGTGCCGGTTGGGCACGATGACGAGCTGGATTTTGTGGCGGAATTCGATGCGCGCGATGTCGACCCGTTTCTCGTTGAGAAGGTAGGTGGCGACTTCGACCGGCGCTTGCAGGTAGACGGCGCCGGTGTTTTCTTTCATCGCCTCTTCTTCGAGGATGCGCAGGATGTGCAGTACCGAGGATTCGATGCTGCGGATGTGCCCGGTGCCGGTGCAGCGCGGGCAGGTGATGTAGCTGGTTTCGGCCAGCGCCGGACGCAGGCGCTGGCGGGAGAGTTCGAGCAGGCCGAAGCGGCTGATCTTGCCGGTCTGTACCCGGGCGCGGTCGTGGCGCAGGGCGTCGCGCAGGCGGTTTTCGACTTCGCGCTGGTTCTTGGCGGACTCCATGTCAATGAAGTCGATGACGATGAGGCCGCCAAGATCGCGCAGGCGCAGTTGGCGGGCGATTTCCTCGGCGGCTTCGAGGTTGGTCTTGAACGCGGTTTCTTCGATGTCCGCTCCCTTGGTGGCGCGCCCCGAGTTGACGTCGATGGCGACCAGCGCTTCGGTGTGGTCGATGACCACCGCGCCGCCCAAGGGCAGGTTGACCTGGCGGGAGTAGGCCGATTCGATCTGGTGCTCGATCTGGAAGCGCGAGAAGAGCGGCACGTCGTCGCTGTAGCGCTTGATGCGGCTGACGTTGTTCGGCATGACGTGACCCATGAACTGGCTGGCCTGTTCGTAGATGTCGTCGGTGTCGATGAGGATTTCGCCGATGTCGGGCTGGAAATAGTCGCGGATGGCGCGGATGACGAGGCTGCCTTCCTGGTAGATGAGGAAGATGCCGGATTGTTCGCGCGCGGCGTTCGAGATGGCCGTCCAGAGTTGCAGCAGATAGTCGAGGTCCCAGCGCAGCTCTTCGGCGCTGCGGCCAATGGCGGCGGTGCGCGCGATGAGGCTCATGCCCTGCGGCACTTCGAGTTGATCCATGGCTTCGCGCAGTTCGGTGCGCTCGTCGCCTTCGATGCGGCGCGAGACGCCGCCGCCGCGCGGATTGTTCGGCATCAGCACGAGATAGCGCCCGGCCAGTGAAACAAAGGTGGTGAGCGCCGCGCCCTTGTTGCCGCGTTCGTCCTTTTCGACCTGGACGATCAGATCCTGCCCTTCGCGCAGGGCTTCGCGGATGCCCGCGCGGCTGTCGGCGCCGGGCTGGAAATAGGAACGGGCGATTTCCTTGAAAGGAAGAAAGCCATGCCGCTCCGAGCCGTAGTCGACGAATGCGGCTTCGAGACTCGGCTCGATGCGGGTGATGGTGGCTTTGTAGATATTGCTTTTGCGTTCTTCCTTGTTGGCCGATTCGATATCGAGGTCGATCAGCCGTTGTCCGTCTACGATCGCGACGCGCAATTCCTCGGCCTGCGTCGCGTTGAAAAGCATGCGCTTCATTCTGGGTCGTTCTCCCGCGTCAATTGCACACGGGCAGGGGCGACCGGCGTGCGCCATCGCACTGGTTCCGGGGTCAGGAGCGTTCGGGCTGGACTACTTTCATCCGGCGTTTGCCTCGGGCTATGATGGGTCGGCTGGTCGGTTGTCGTTTGCTCCCGCTTTTAGTCCGGGCGGTGCCGGTTTGCACCGCAGGGCCTTGAGGGCCGGAGCATTTGATCCTGCTGTATGTTGCGTATTGCGCGTTTTGTACCAGCCACGAGGACTGGATGGGTATGTCGAAAGTGTCTTGTGCGCTACCATCGCCGCCCTTCGGGGTCATGGTTCGCGCGGAGCGGCAAGCCGGGAGCGTATACAAATAGGTATAGGCTCAAGCGCCGTCCGTCCGCCACCGTCTCGTGACGATGGGAGCGTCGGCTGCAACCGGCTTCAGCCGCGCGGATTATATTCATGATAATGAACGAAAGCAAAATAAATGCGGCGCACCGCGAGCGAATCGGCGAATCCGCGGCGGGGCAGCGTATCGACAACTACCTGATGCGGATCGCCAGGGGCGTGCCGAAAAGCCATATCTACCGCGTCCTGCGCGGCGGCGAAGTGCGGGTCAACGGACGGCGGGTGCGGCAGACCTACCGCCTCGCCATCGGCGACGAAGTGCGGATTCCGCCACTGCGCGTGACCGCGCCGGCGCCCCTTCCCCCAACCGCGCCGAAGGGCAGGCCGCTGCCGGTCGTGTTCGAGGACGATGCCCTCATGGCGCTGGACAAACCCGCCGGTCACGCCGTGCATGGCGGCAGCGGCGTAAGCTTTGGCGTGATCGAGCAATTGCGCGCCCAGCGTCCCGAACTGAAGATGCTCGAACTCGCGCACCGGCTCGACCGCGAAACCTCCGGCCTGCTGATCGTGGCGAAAAAGCGCGCCGCGCTCACCGCGCTGCACAGCATGATGCGCGCCGGCCGCATGGAAAAACGTTATCTCGCCCTCGTCGCCGGGCAATGGCTGAATCCGCTGCAACACATCCGCGCCCCGCTGTTCAAATATCTCACCACCGAAGGCGAGCGCCGCGTCAAGGTGGCCGCCGACGGCAAACCCGCGCACAGCATCGTGCGGCTACTCAGGCACTGGCGAGGATTCAGCCTGCTCGAAGTCGAACTGAAGACCGGGCGCACCCACCAGATCCGGGTACATCTGGCGCACCTCGGCTTCCCGCTCGCGGGCGACGACAAATACGGCGATTTCGCGCTCAACAAAGCGCTCGCGGGCGAAGGATTGCGGCGCATGTTCCTGCATGCCGCGCGCCTCGACTTCGCCCATCCGCTCACCGGCGCGCGCCTGGCGCTCGCCGCGCCGTTACCGGCGGAACTCCAGGACTTCATCGCCCATCTCGACGCACAGGAACCCGCCACATGAACACAGAGAAACCCGCCACATGAACGCAGGATTCGATCTGATCGTCTTCGACTGGGACGGCACACTGATGGACTCGACCCGCGCCATTGCGCGCGCGATCCAGTTGGCCTGCCGCGATCTGGGGCTGCCCGTGCCCGACGACACCCGCGCCCGCCACGTCATCGGTCTCGGATTCACCGAAGCCCTGCAATACGCCGCGCCCGCCCTGCCGCCGCGCGACTACCCGAAGATCGCGGCGCGCTACCGCCGCCACTATCTCGCCACGCACGAAGAACTGGCGCTCTTCCCCGGCATCGCCGACCTCCTCGCCTGGCTTGCCGGCGAAGGCCGCCTGCTCGCGGTAGCAACGGGCAAGAGCCGCGCCGGCCTCGCGCATGCGCTGGAACACTCCGGCCTCGGCCCGTTTTTCCAGGCCACGCGCTGCGCCGACGAATGCTTTTCCAAACCGCACCCGGCCATGCTCGAAGAACTGATGGCCGAACTGAAAGTCGCGCCCGCAAGAACGCTGATGATCGGCGACACCACACACGATCTGCAAATGGCGAAAAACGCCGGAGTAGCGGGCGTTGGCGTGGGCTTCGGCGCGCACGCGCTCGCCGCCCTGCGCGCCGAAGCGCCGCTCGCCTGCGTGGAGACGCCGCGAGAACTGGCGGACTGGTTGAAAGCGAACGTGGTGGCCAGGGATCGGATTTAGAACCTATTCCAACAGGCCCGCCTTGAACCGCCGCATCGCTGCGCTCCTCGCAATGACGAGGTGGGAGGGCTGTCGCGGCGACGAGCGCCTTGCCGGTAGTTCGTCCCTTTTTTAATCAGCGTCGCTTCGCTCCGGATGGTTGGAAACCCTCTCCCGGCCTTCGGCCACCCTCCCCCACAAGCGGGGGAGGGAAGGTTCATCGCCATGACGACGCTTTACCTTTTCTGCACGGTATGAGCATTCCCCGATCACAACACGGTATGACCGTCCCCCAATCACAGCCGCCTGCCGCTCCCTCCCACTACTGCAAAGCGCCTGCCGTCCCCTCCCTCGCTTGGCGGGCGAGAGGGTGCCCCGTCAGGGGCGGGAGAGGGCTTCGTTCCATACGGAGCGCAGCGACGCTGTTTTCTTGGCGGTGGGGCGTGGACGGGCGTTTCGTTCCTTCCTCCCCTTTTTCATCCAGCATCGCTGCGCTCCGTTTGGT